>NZ_JBQSVH010000005.1:0-162758 GCF_052376135.1 Psychrobacter sp. AOP7-C1-14
ACACATCTTATAAAAGAGGTTACTGGCTTAAGCTATCTTACTACACATCATCTACGTCATAGTTGTCTAACTAATTTTCAGTTAATGTCATTTTTATACGATAAAGACTATCAATTTAATGGCCATCCAGGTGCAACGTTTTTAAAAGGCTTGCTACCCTACGAATCAGCTCAAGCTGCTAGCATCATCAATCATTTCGAAACGAATCTTGCGTACAAGAAAATATATGCTTTGGCAGGAATAGCAGGCCACGCTACCCCTAGTACAACATTTTCATCATATGTACATTTTACGGACATTCAGGTGGGATTATTATTATGGCAGACCAATTTTAAACTAGCTATGAAGCACAATCAGATACTAAAAATACCGAGAAGACAAAAATTTGAAACTGAAAATATGCATTTAAGACTAAATGAATATCTCATTGATAAGCTTAAACTGCCTTATTTTCCGAAACCTATGCACAGTAAAATACTGAATGATGATTTTGATGAAAAAATTGTAAAAGTTAAGAAATATTCTTTCGATGAAGTACATCAAGTTCTTGAAGCTTATACTCAGAAAGGTGATTATGAGAACCTCATGCATATCTATGATGTCAGTCAAGAAACTGTTGAAACATGGCATCGTAATGCAAAGCGACTAAGAGACGATTTAGAGTTTCAAACTAGGAAAGGCAACCCTAGGTTGTTTGATATCAATAATAAAGGAGGCTTATTACCTGTTAAGGATAGATATGATGATGATAGAAGAATCATGATGCAAATGACGGAAAAATTTCGTAGCCTTTACTTAGAGAGTGAGGACAAAAAACATATCCATCAATTTATATATCATACACTTACTCACTCTCAATATAATAAAAATTTTATTATATTTAACTGCGCAGTAGACCTCTATAACTACCTTCAAGTTATTCGTAAACTAGTCTATAAAAAAGATATTCGACTGAGCTACTACAACTATGCACAAGCTGCCGAAAAAGATCAGAATAATTGGAACGACGCTTTAAAAGATATACCTATTTCACAGAGAATAAATATGGATAATGAGCAAGAAGAGAATTTTTGCCAAAATCGAAGGCAGATCCGAGTAGAGCTCTCACTCGCTAGTCAGACTGAAGTTACAAGAATTCAAAATAGGGCAAACTCTGTTATACCTATAAAGCAGTGGAATGTGAGGACAATACAAATATTTTGTCACTATGTATTCATTATGATGGGTGACAGAATTAATAAGGAAGTAGCGTAATATGAAACTATCTGCTAAAACGATTAGTTTAAATAGCAACTCAATCGTAAAACTCCATCCTTTAGCCAGTAGGCTTCATCAAGTACTGATCAAAGCCTATATTAGTAGTGATAAGAGTACCTATCTCAAAAACGTACCTAACTATTTTGGCAGCAGAGTTGACATACCTATTCATAATATTTCTGTCATATTTAAAGACGGTTTATACGAAATCATCGGGGGCTGTTTTTCTCCTATATTTGATCTAAATGATATTTCTAATGAAAATACTGTGATTCTAAGTTATACAACATCTCAAGGTCATGATACAAAGAATAAAACTGATGAACAGATAAACAGAGTAAAAAAAAGAATTCAAGATAAGTTTGACCAAGACGTAATAGACTTTATATATATGGATTATATTAGGGCGATTTCTATTCTTTCACTTTCAAAACCAGGTGTCATGTATTCCGAAATTAGAGAGTTATCACAGGCTAAAGGCAAATATAGTAGCGCTATTTGGAACGAAATATTTGGTAATGAAGATGAATCTCCAATAAACTATCTTAGTCAGAAAGATTTTTCAATGCTTATCGATAAGACTCGAGGTACTGTGAATAATCATAACAAACTTAAAGGTTTCACATACCAAGCAAAGGATTCCTGAATTACTGCCAGATGTATTATTAATGGATACATTGCTACAATCTTTAGTAATATTCAAATAAAGAAGTCTTTTGAACATGCCTAAGTTCAGGTTAGAACAGAGCTATCAGATGAATCGTTATTGATCAAATGGACAATTTAAAGATAAAGAAGGTCACTTTTAAAATGTATTTTTGTGTTCCACTTTATGAGTTAACGAACGATATACATTGAATATAAAATGATTTTTTATCAGTGCATAACTGGTGTCCCTTGCGTGTTAAAAGCAAAAGCTTTATTATTAAAATTACCAATCATTACCGCCTCAATCACTGGTTTAACCGTATCATCTAAAGCTTCAACCTCAATGATAAAGTCTGCACCAGGACCCCCTTTATTTTCTTCTTTTTCAACGATATAGTTGAGGGTTGCCATAGGTGGCAGCTTAATTGAGTTCTTGATATAGGACTTTATTAGCTCTCCGTTAGTACCGTAGTAATCAATTTTATTGATATATAGTGATTTTTCTAATGTGGTATTACGAATGCTCAAAGTCGCCGATAGCAATACTTTTTCATTGTACCTATCAATATAAATGTCTGAATAAATGGGCACATAAAAGGTTTGTTTATAACTTAATTGACGGGGATCGACGGCTGAGGTTATTTCAAGCTCTTTCATAGGATCTTTATTATTTTCTGAAAATACTATATTGGGATCTTTTATTGATTTATCACAACCTGATAACAGCACCAATATAGCAATGGCTATGGCGGACATACTGAGCTTGTTCATGATATTTCCCTCTTTTTTTTGCATCTTACCATCAGCTTAATATTCTAGTTAGGAGACTAAATACATTCATGTATTGTCAGTCTTTAGGTATATGTAGCTTGTAGCCGACACCGATTTCGGTTAAGAAGAAATTTGGTCGAGAAGGATTATCTTCTAGTTTCTGGCGTAAATTTGACATAAATATGCGAACATAATGTTCTTGATGGTTATGACCTTTACCCCAAACTTCATTAAGCAGTTGTTTATGGGTCAGTACTTTTTCCGCATAACGGATCAGGACAGTCAGCAAGCGATACTCAATAGGTGTTAAATGGACGTCTTTACCATTTTTCTTGACTTGTCTCTGCGTGAGATCGATGCTGACATTGCCAAGCTCTATCTGACTAGGTGCTTCGTAGCCAACCTGCCAGCGGCGCATATGTGCATTAACACGCGCAACCAATTCGCCCATACTAAAAGGTTTCACTAAATAATCATCTGCACCTAAATTGAGCGCTTTTATTTTATCCTGTTCATCACTGCGAGCTGATAATACTAAAATAGGTAATGAGGACCACGTCCTAATATCTGCAATGACGTCACAGCCATCACCGTCAGGTAAGCCAAGATCTAATATAAGTAAATCAGGACGGCGCGTCGCAGCTTCTATTAAGCCCCTGTGCGAGCTATCAGCGATATAAACTTGATAGCCTTCTTGCTCCATCGCTGTTTTAATAAATCGCGCAATATGGGCTTCATCTTCGATAATTAGTATGGTCTTCATTAGTGTGTTTTTCGCTATTAGTATTAACCTTATGATATAGCACTTATCGTGCTAAGTTTGCTGAATCAATGTTTGGGCTGCTTGCTATAAAGTCGTCACTCAATAAATCTTGTTCAGGCAAAGGTTGCCAAGGTAGCGTTATAATAAATTGTGCACCGTGAGGTTGTATATTATTAGCGCTTAACGTGCCACCCAGATGCTCAACTAAATCTCTGCTCAAAGCTAAGCCTAAACCCAATCCCGTTGTAGTACCTTCCGAATTCCCTCGAGTAAAGCGCTCAAATATTTGCGTCTCCATACCTACAGGTAGACCTTCTCCTGTGTCTGTCACCGTTATCAGGTATTGCCGATTATTATCAAGCATTGCTTTGATGCAAATACAGGCATTGTCTAGGGTATAATTGATTGCATTGGTTATTAAGTTGTTTAAAATACGCGACAAAATCAATTCGTCGGTATAAATAAAGTCAATATTATGGGGAATGTCTATTTCTATCTGGCGCTCTTTTAAATAGTGCTCAAGCTGACGGATATTACTACCAACGATTTCTTCTAAGCTCACCCATTGCTTGTTTAGTTTCATGCCGCCAGACTGTAGCGAGACGTAATCTAAAATATTAATGACTAAACGCTGAATGACGTTTGCTTGCTGCTCAATATCGACTGCCAGTTGCTTCTGCTCACTTGCCGTTAAACTCTGGATAGCAAGAGAAGATGCTAAACCAGATAATACCGTTATTGGCGTTCGGATATCATGAGACAGGGCCGATAATAAAGTCCCACGCAGCCGCTCTGATTCTACCTTTATGAGCGCGGTTTGAGCCACTTTTGCGTAATATACCCGCTCTAAGGCTAGCGTTATTTGGGCAATGGCCATATCAAGGGTTCTTTGTTGTTCGGGTTGATTGAAACTCTCACTATCTGTAGGCATCAGTGCTAAAACACCGAGCACCTGATTTGATGTAGCGAGTGCCCGATAGTGCATCGTATTGGCGGTGAGTGTATTAGTTCCTAGTCCCGCGCTTTCGTTATGATCAAATACCCATCGGGTGACAACCCAGTTGAATTCTGCAGGTATCGTACAGTCAGTCATAACGACCAGTTTATTTTCCACGTCTGGCATCACTATAATTGCAGTGCTAGCAATATGCTGTGTTAGCCATGCTGCAGCTTGGCTGATGATGTCATTGTTTTTACGAGCAGCACTTAGGCTTTGAGCAAGATAGCTCATGGATATGGCCTGTTGTTCACGTTTACGGGCAGCTTGTGCCTGAAATCGCAGGCCAACTGCTAGGTTGTTAATGATTAAAGAGACGATAAGCATAACGGCAAAGGTGACTAAGTATTGGACATCACTGACATTAAATGACAGCTTAGGTTCAACAAAAAATAAATCAAAACTTAACACACTTAAAAAAGCAGCCAATATACCAGGCGCGCGTCCAAAGCGTACTGAGATAAAAACAATCACTAACAAGTACAGCATGACTACGTTGGCTAAATCAAACCAGCGCGTGAGAGCCACTAAGGTAACGGTTACTAATCCGCATCCCAAAATTGCCATGAGATAACCATTACGGTTATCTACCGATGATAATTCTGCCACGTTCCAAGACGGTAATTGACGCTCATTAATAGTTTTGCTTAACTGCTTAGTTTGATTAACCAATATCAAATCTAAATTAACGTCTTGCTGTGAGATGAGCTTGACCAGCGACTGACCCCAGTGATACGGTCTAGAGCGGTTAGCATGGTTTTGTCCAATAATAATACGGCCAATATTGAATTGATGGGCATAGCTGGCCAAACCCTCTGCCACAGTAATGGCACTAATCACTTCAGTTTTTGCACCCAAATCATCCGCTAAACGCAATGCCTCCAAAACTTTCTGCTTATTATTAACTGAACGATTTAAACCGCGTGGCGTATCGACATGTACCACATACCACTGTGAATGTAGACTACTGGCCAGCCTAGCAGCATGACGAATGAGGCGTTCACTGTTTGCCCCCGTACTGATTCCTACCAATAGCTGATCTGCGGTATTCCAAATAGGTGAAATTCGAGCTTGGTTACGATAATCTTGCATATCGGCATCGACCAAGTCTGCGGTTCGGCGTAATGCCAGCTCTCGCAGCGCGATCAAATTACCTTTACGAAAGAAGTTATTAATAGCGTGCTTGGCTTGGCTTGGAATGTATACTTTACCTTCGTGAAGACGCGCCAATAATTCATCTGGCGGTAAATCAACCAATACCACTTCATTTGCCTGATCAAAAAACCAGTCGGGCAAGGTTTCTTGAACCACGACTCCAGTAATTTGATTGACAACATCATTTAAGCTTTCTAAATGCTGAACGTTTAGGGTCGTGTAAACACTGATACCTGCTTTTAGTAACTCTTCAACATCGTGCCAACGTTTAGGATGGCGAGATCCTGGAATATTACTATGTGCCAACTCATCAACCAGCAAAATATCTGGATGACTGGCGAGAGCGGCATCAATGTCAAACTCTTGTAGCATCTGTCCACGATATTCAATCTCGCGTAGCGGCAATACTGATAGCCCTTGTACCAGTGCTGCTGTCTCACTGCGGCCATGCGTTTCTACAATACCAACCAATACATTACGTCCATGCGCTTGTGCTTGGTGGGCAGAGGTCAGCATGTCATACGTTTTACCAACCCCGGCCGACGCTCCAAAAAATATCTTTAATTTACCTCTATTGACCGTATACTCTTGCTGCTTGATTTGCTGCAATAACGCATCTGGGCTAGGGCGGTTAATATTCATTATGACCCTCGATAGCTCTTAAATAAAAGTAAATTAAAGTGGCGGCTTTTGGTTAATCCGGTAGTGTTGTTTAATACTGTCTTACTATTTAACTGGGAGAGTAGATATCTCGTCTAAAGTTAAGTTAACTGCCAGCACATTGACACGCGGCTCGCCAAAGACATTAAACTGCTTACTATCGGTATTATCATTGATCGCTTTTTGTACTTGTTCGATACTTATCCCGCGTATACTTGCCACTCTATTGGCTTGCCACTGTGCCGCCGCAGGTGAGATATGTGGATCCAAGCCACTTCCCGACATGGTCACCAAATCAATCGGAATCGGCGCTTTATTCTGTGGATCAGCCGCCTTAAGCTTTTGCACTTGCGCCTCAACATTGCTGGCAAGTTCAAGATTTAAAGGTCCCAAATTACTACCTGAAGATTGGGTGGCATCATAACCTTCACCCGCAGCAGAAGGTCGTGTCCATATATATTGTGGTTGGTCAAACTGTTGACCGATAAGCGCAGAGCCAACCAGCTGCCCCTCTTTTTCTATTAAGCTACCATTTGCCTGATTGGGCATAGTCACTTGCCCGACGCCAGTCATCAATAATGGGTAGCATAACCCTAAAATGATACCTAATAGTATAAATAGTAATACAGCAGGTTTGAGCATTGGCATATAAGTAGCAGCGTTATCTAGTGTGTTGCTGCTACCTGTTGCATCTTGTAGTGATGGCTTGGAGTCAGTATCTGGATGAGAATGAGTGTACATAGTAATATTCCTTATGAATGATTAGACCAATTGCAATACGTTAATGAGCATATCGATAACCTTTATTCCCACAAACGGTAGCAGTAGTCCGCCCAATCCATATATCAAGAGGTTCCGGCGCAATAGGTTAATAGCAGAGTTTGGACGATACTTGACGCCTCGCAGCGCTAGTGGAATTAGAAATACAATGATTAAAGCATTAAAAATAACCGCTGATAAAATAGCGCTCTTTGGGCTGCCCAAATGCATAATATTTAAAACGTTTAAGGCGGGATAAGTACCAGCAAAAGCTGCTGGAATAATCGCAAAGTATTTAGCGACGTCATTAGCCAAGCTAAAAGTCGTCAGCGCCCCACGGGTCATCAACATTTGCTTACCGGTTTGCACCACTTCAATAAGCTTGGTCGGATTTGAGTCCAAATCCACCATGTTTGCTGCTTCTTTTGCCGCTTGAGTACCACTATTCATAGCAACTGCCACATCAGCTTGAGCAAGTGCTGGCGCGTCATTAGTACCGTCACCAGTCATTGCCACTAACTTACCTTGGCGCTGATAACTACGAATCAATTCAAGTTTTTGTTCTGGTGTGGCCTCCGCCATAAAGTCATCAACCCCAGCTTCAGCAGCGATAGCAGCAGCGGTTAAAGGATTATCACCAGTAATCATCACGGTAGTAATACCAATTTTGCGCAGTTCCGCAAAGCGCTCTTTGATACCAGATTTGACCACGTCTTTAAGTTCAATGATGCCTAATATCTGCTGACCATCTGCAACTAACAGGGGGGTACTACCGCGGCGAGCCACTTCTTCTACTTGTTGATCCAAATTACTCGGTAGTGTGCCACCTTGTTCTGTCACCCAATTTACTATGGCATCATAAGCGCCCTTACGGATGCGGCGTTGCTCAATATCGGTACCACTCATGCGAGTTTGTGCGGTAAATTCGATAGTTTCAAATGGCTTTGATTTCCAGACATTCTCATCGATATCAAAACGGCTTTGGGCCAGTTTGACGATACTGCGACCTTCTGGTGTCTCATCGGTTAGCGAGCTAATCAATGCCACTTCAGCCAGCAAGTTCTCGTTAATACCGTTAGAAGGCAGAAATAACGAAGCTTGGCGGTTACCATAAGTAATGGTACCGGTCTTATCGAGCATTAGCACATCGACGTCACCTGCAGCTTCTACCGCACGCCCAGAAGTTGCAATCACATTGGCTTGCATCATACGGCTCATACCTGCTACCCCAATAGCCGATAATAAACCGCCAATCGTTGTCGGGATCAGGCAGACCAGTAATGCGACTAAAATAACAATAGAGATGGGTTCGCCTTGACCTGATGCGAGCACTGCAAACTGAGAGAATGGCAACAGGGTGACGCAAACCATTAGAAATATCAGGGTTAATGCAATAAGCAAAATAGTCAGTGCAATCTCATTAGGCGTTTTAGTACGTTTGGCACCTTCTACCAAGGCAATCATACGATCCAAAAATCCTTGCCCCGGCGCTTGGGTGATACGAATAATCAGCCAGTCAGACAAGACCTTAGTACCGCCAGTGACTGCGTTAAAATCACCGCCACTTTCACGGATTACAGGAGCGGATTCACCAGTAATGGCTGATTCATCGACTGAAGCAAGACCTTCTATCACCTCACCATCCGCCGGAATGATTTCTCCCATTTGCACTAATACAATATCGTCTTGATTGAGCTCCGTCGCCTGTACCATAGTAGCGGCGGATAATCGGTCGCTACTAGCAAGCTTACGCGCTTGCACATCTTGACGTGCCTGCTTAAGACTCGATGCTTGCGCTTTACTGCGACCTTCTGCTAACGCTTCAGCAAAGTTGGCAAATAATAAGGTAAACCATAGCCAAAACGTGATTAACAAGGTAAAGATCAGTCCAGTTTGACTCTGAATTAACATGTTAATGGCTAATATGGTCGTCAACCATGAACCGATATAAACGACGAACATCACGGGATTACGCCACTGAACGCGAGGATCAAGCTTGAGTAGCGCATCTTTTAGCGCCGGTTTAATCAGTGCCGGATCTAACAGACCTTGTGAAGGTTTTTCGGGCAAATCAGAGTTATCAGGCTCTTGTTGAGGCGGCACATCTAAGTCTTTATTATTAGAATCTACTGAAACATTCATGGTTTTTATTCCTAACATAATCATAAAAAAGGGGGCAATTCACCACTAAAAAGGTAAGGGCCTATTTGCCAAAGTTTAGACAAATAGGCAGTCGCTAACCTTTCATCATCCATATATGCTCTACAATAGGTCCAAGCGCTAAAGCAGGAATGAAAGTCAATGCGCCAATCATCAGCACGGTTCCAACTAATAGACCCACAAATAATGGCGTGGTCGTCGGTAAAGTACCGCTATTGACTTCAAGTCTTGGTTTTTTCGCCAATGATCCTGCCAAAGCCAGCACTGGAATGATGACCCCAAAGCGCCCGACCACCATCGCAAGCCCAAGCATAGCGTTATAAAACACCGAATTAGCGCCCAATCCTGCAAAAGCAGAACCATTATTATTGGCCGCTGAGCTAAAGGCATACAGCACTTCACTAAAACCATGAGCGCTAGGATTGAAAATCCCTGCTTGACCGCTGCTTGTCATAACACTAATCGCCGTTCCCATTAGCACCATAGTAGGCGCTGCAAGTAAAGCCAATACCACCATTTTCATCTCAAATGGTTCAATCTTTTTACCGAGATATTCTGGTGTCCGTCCAATCATGAGTCCTGATACAAATACCGCCAATATTGCAAATAGCAACATGCCGTACAGTCCGGCTCCAACACCGCCAAATACCACTTCACCTAACTGCATCTGCAACATTAAACCAAAGCCGCCCATCGGCGTAAATGAGTCATGCATCGCATTTACCGCACCACATGATGCTGCAGTAGTGATGGTGGCAAATAACGACGAAGCCACAATACCGAAGCGTACTTCTTTGCCTTCCATATTGCCACTGACATCAGCAGCGGTTAGCCCTGAAACTTGTGATGTTAACCAAGGATTACCAGCAAGTTCACTACTCACCGTTAATGAATACATACCGACAAACAATACAGTCATGGCTGCTAATACCGCTACACCTTGCTTCAGGTTTCCGCTCATCTTACCAAGACAAAAACATAGCGAAGTAGGAATAAGAAAAATAGCGAGCATCTGAATTAAATTAGAAAAAGGCGTTGGATTTTCAAAAGGATGGGCAGAGTTAACATTAAAGAAACCACCACCGTTAGTGCCTAACATTTTAATCGCTTCTTGTGAAGCGACTGGACCTAGCGCGATGGTTTGTGTGTCACCTTGTAGAGTTTGCACGTCCATATAGGTTGACAAGGTTTGTACAACACCTTGGCTCATTAATAACAGTGCGATGATGGTCGCTATCGGCAATAGGATGTAGATATTACAGCGCCATAAATCGACCCACGCATTACCAAGGTGAGCGCTTTTCTTAAATATCAAGCCACGCATCAAGGCAAAAGCGACGGCAATACCTGTTGCTGCTGACAAAAAGTTTTGTAGCGACATACCCATCATTTGGGTGAGATAACTCATGGTGCTTTCGCCACCATAAGCCTGCCAGTTGGTATTGGTCATAAAACTGATGGCCGTATTCATGGCCAAGTCCCAAGTAACTCCGGTCATCGCTTGCGGATTGAGCGGTAGATTGCCTTGCACCAGTTGCAATATAAATAGCGCCAAAAAGCCAATGATGTTAAATAAGACAATAGCGAGTGCATACTGTTTCCAGTTCATCCCCGACGCAACATTACCTTTGCTATCTCGTCCAAGCATACCGAGTGTAGTAAAACTGCGTGATTCAAGACGGGATATCGGTGCCTGCATACGCTGCATGATGTAACCGGATAAAAAATAGCCCAAAGTAAATAAGATGAGAAGATAAATAATCAACTGAGATAAGGCCTGGATGGTCATTAGAACGCCTCCGGTTTAATCAGTACGTATAGCAAATAGACAAATAAACCTAGGGCGATAAGCCCTGAAAATACTTCCATAGCACTCTCCTAACACCAAGATCAGTCAATTAATTGCCGCAAGATTACTAAGACCTTGCTGCTCATTGGATAATGTCATTAGTATGCTGAGAGAAGTATAAAAGTGTTATTAAGATAAATAGGCAGGATATAAAGAAAGTATAAAGATGAGAGTTAGCTAGTAGATAGGCAGATATTAAGTGTGGATAACTGTCTTGCTTTAGCTAGGGACAATGAAGAGGTAACGACTAAAGACAACACTTATTTACTGGCACTGGAAGACACTTCTTTTTCTTGGGATGCGGATACAGAGATTCTGACCTTTGAAGAAAAACCGTATAAAATCGGAGATGAGCTTTATCTTGGCGGTACTGTATTTACTTATCCTAACGCGAATATTACCGATCAGATAAAAGTAAAATGGATAGATTATGGTTTGGATAAAGGGTGGCTTGTTGGTTGAACTGGATAGACCATTCCTTAAACTTTAGAAGCTAATTTTCCAGATATATCTAATAGATAATAATCTAAAAACGGTAATACAAATAATAAACGCAAAAAAAATATGTATAATTATTATACGTTTTTTAAATACTAATGTGCAATAATTACACATTTTAAGTGACCAAAATATGGAATATAGCTCACGTAAAATGTCTTGAATTGCGCTAAATGTCATAGCTATTTATTGACTTAAGATATTGATATGTATATTTTTATAGGTTAATATAACTTAATAACGATTTATAAAGTTTAGTGGTTCTAGCCTGTCACGCCGGGGGTCGCGGGTTCGAGTCCCGTCCGCTGCGCCATATTTAAAACGAATTTAAACCTTTGGGTTTAAGCAAGTTTCGCCTCAAGCATTAGATTGTTTGAGGTTTTTTTATGTCTGTTTTTTATGTATCTATGTTCTATGAGTGATAAGTCAGGTAAGGAAGTACAGTAAGAGTTAGAATCTAGAGCTATGATTTATATGTATTTAAGTCATATCACTTAGAAGTCAGCTAAAACTACAACCCTTTTTTTACATCAGTCTTATATTGAATAAAAGAAGGGTCGTCGTATTTATCTTAGGTACAGCACTTTAAAATGCCTTTGCTTAAAGCGCATTATCTATAATTTATGACACGTTTGAGATCATTGTAGATTTTTGCTAAAGGCAAAGGGCTAGTCATGCGTTGCTTGCCATGCACCCATTGACCCTAGATAGATATCAATGTGCTCAAAGCCTCGACTAGCGAGCCACCCTGCTGCTATCGTTGCCCGAGCACCACTGGCACACATCAAGGTATAGTGGCGACTTTGGTCCAGCTCATGCCAACGCTCGTTTAGGTGACCAACATAGATATGCTGTGAGCCTTCAATCGCGCTGGTATTCCTCTCATCGATATCGCGTACATCAAGCAATGTCCAATTTTGAGTATTATTAAGACGATTTTCCACTTCGGACGTATCGATCATAGGGGTTTGCTGCATCTGCTCACCTTTAGCAGCAGCAGGGACGACACCCACATAACCACCTATGACATTATCAAAGGCAATACGTACCAAATGCTCCATCGCAGTCGCAAGTTGATCTTCGTCAGAGGCAATCAGTGCCAAGCTTTGTCCTTCCTCGATAAACCATCCAGCAAACGCAGGTAACATGTTGACAGATAAACTCATAGAACCGGGCAAATGTCCTGACGCATATGCCATGGGTTCACGAATATCGATGAGATGATCAGCATCGCAGTCATGCAGCTGTTTGAGCGAAAGGTTACGCGGACGCATAACGACTGGAGGCGCTTCACCACCTTCCATGTTGAGGCGCTCCATTAATCTAAAGTAGGGCGGCTGATAATGATTTTCGCTAGTCTTAAAGTCAATAAATGCCTCACGATCAGTAATCTGTAAACGTGGGTTGTTCATTCTTTCGTGACCGACAGTAGAAAACTCACGCTCCGCCATACCTGATCCACAGACCGAGCCTGCGCCATGAGCTGGATAAATAATCGCCTGATCACCGAGCGCTAGAATGTCTTGTAACGAATCATAAAGTAGACCTGCAACTTCTCTGCGACGATCAGGATAGAAGTCAGTACGACCGACATCACCTACAAAGAGCGCATCCCCAGTAAAAACGCCAACCGCCTTGTCTGGATATGCAGTGTCAAACAGCGCATAAGCAAGATGATCATCAGTATGACCAGGCGTTTCTAAGACACGAATTTCTAATTGGCCAATTGAAAAGCAGTCATCATTATGTACTGTCTCAGCGTAGACAACAGGTCGTTCTGGATTAGGAACATGTAAAACTGTTGCTCCTGTCATTGCGGCCAAGATAGGTGCACCAGAAACCAAATCCTCATTACGATGTGTCTCAAAAATATGAGTAATCTCAAGCCCTGCTGCACGTGCCTTTTTTACATATATCGCACAGTCACGACGCGGATCAATCACCGCTGCTTGACCATCAGACCCTACCAAATAGGATAGATGCGAAAGCCCAGGTGTCTTAATTTTCTCTAGTAGCATGGTCATTTCCTTATTGTTGTTTTAATCATAATAGTTATTTTAATCAGGTTTATTGGCAGTACAGAGCGAGAGCTACCAGCCAAATCCAGTTTTACTTTTGCATAAGCTTGTATTCAATCTAGCATGAACTTCTAAGTATCATCAATATACAATAACATATATTAAACTTGTTGTTTACATAAGGTCAAACGTAGAAGGCTTTAGGTTGAGAAGGTTAAGAAATGCTCACTTTTACCATTAGATTTTTTGGTTTTTTTATCTTTACGCATTTAATTGAAAGGCTAGGTGAGGCAACTTTACAAAGATTGTTTTTTAAGGTTGGTCTGTTCTAAGTTTCTATATAATGATGTTAATCAGTTAGAAAAATTGAGTAATAAAATATGAAGAAAGAATATATTTGGCTATGCGATTCAGTATTAGATTGGTCTGCAACAATAGAGAGCTATAGTTATACGAACGAAGCGGATCATCTGAGAGCGTACGATCTTTGGAGTCATGCTGACTTAATTTTGACAGGGAATGCAAATGAGTTTGATCGAGTAGATGTTGTTTCTAATTTAAAGCGCTGTCTCAATCAAAGACTAAAGTTTATAGAGCACGTATATTCGCTCAAAAAAATTGCTTTATCTGATTCACCAAAAGGATATCTAGAATACTTAGAGTTTTTGGGCTTAGTTCGACCTTATATGTTAAAGCAGTTAATGCTTATCAGAAATGACATTGAACATAATGATGCTCCACCGCCTAACATTGAGCGTTGTCAGGAGTTGCTGGATTTGACTTGGTATTTTTTAAAATCGACAGATAGCTTTGTTTCTTTGTGCAAGCATGATTTTATATTAAAAAAATTATCAGATTCAGGCGACGAAACTCAATATTGGTTAAATTTCGATATCGATTTTGAGCAAGGTCATACAACTATGGTTAACGGTTGGGTTCCTGAAACACTACTCAGCAAAGAGGAAAAGCAAGGCTTTATGTTAATTGAATTAAAGGATTTTGGTTCTAAAGAAGCACGCTGGGGAGGATCTCAAAAGCACACAGATAAATTAGATAATGATTTTTGGATAAATGGTAAGCTTAAACCGTCAGAAAATATCAGGTTCGAAATTGTTAAGCGTTGTCTTCACGCAAACATGTAATATAGCTACTTGAGCATACGTAGTAATCAATCTTATGTTGGTAAGTATTAGCATTAATTACTTAGAAAATGTATTTATCGTCGCATTTCTACTAAGTTTTGACACTTAAAATAAGCGACAAAATCGTTCAAAAAACATTGAATTATTTCCATATGTCTGTATTATTGGACATATGGAAATAACTAATGCTACCGCAAGCTTTGCTGCGCTCTCTCAAGATACTCGTTTAAAGGCTTTCAAACTGCTAGTCAGCCATGAGCCTGAAGGCCTACCTGCGGGTGAAATCGCCCGTCAGCTCTCTGTCCCTCATAACACGATGTCAGCCCATCTATCGGTGCTGGCAAGGGCAGGATGGGTGGTCTCACAGCGTCATAGCCGACAGATTATCTATCGTGCTTCGCTATCACATATGGATAATGTCATTCAGTTCCTGCTGCAAGATTGCTGTGCAGGGCATCCAGAATTGTGTGCGTCGCTCATGGATAGTCTGAGCGGATGTAGAGTAAATAAGTCTGCTGAGCAAACTAATGGTTAAACCAATTGTCAATTCAATAAATACATAAAATAGGTGTAAGCACTATGAAGCCATTAATCTTTCATAATCCTAAATGCGGTACATCTCGTAATACGCTTGCCATTATTAAAGCATCAGGTGAAGAGCCAGAGGTGGTGGAATACCTAAAAGATACACCAACACGCGACCGTTTAGTTGAGTTGTTGGCACAAATGCAGATTTCACCTAGAGGGCTATTAAGAAGCAAAGAAGCTATTAATGATGAGCTTGGTCTAGATAATCCTGAGTTGTCTGACGATCAAATTATCGATGCCATGATTGCGCATCCCATTTTAATCAATCGTCCTATCGTATTGACTGATAAAGGCGCTGCTCTATGTCGTCCGTCAGAACGTGTGTTTGAATTGCTAGCCAATCCAGTAAGTAGCTTTACAAAAGAAGACGGTGAGGTTATTACTCATGACAAACACTAAGGTTGACCAAGCATTGGCAGTCGAGTCTACGGCTTCGCCGAAAACTGACTTCGATGATCTGCCCAATATTGATATAGATAATCTTCAGCCTATCGACATTGAGTCTTTGGTTGCGTCAAATGACTCACGTCATCCACCAAGAATACTAGTGCTATACGGTTCTGTCCGTGCGCGCTCGTTTTCTAGGTTGGCTGCTGAAGAGTCGAGCCGGTTGCTACGGTGGTATGGTTGTGAAGTAAAAATGTTTGATCCCTCAGGCTTACCATTACCTGATGACGTAGATTCAGACCATCCCAAAGTACAAGAATTGCGAGAACTGGCGCAGTGGTCAGAAGGCATGCTATGGGTGAGTCCAGAGCGTCACGGCAGTATCACCAGTATCATGAAAGCGCAAATCGACTGGATACCGCTTTCTCTAGGTGGTGTGCGTCCAACTCAAGGTAAAACCCTAGCACTGATGCAAGTTAGCGGCGGTAGTCAGAGCTTTAATACGGTCAATCAAATGCGTATTCTCGGGCGCTGGATGCGGATGATTACTATCCCTAATCAATCTTCGATACCCAAAGCGTTCTTAGAGTTTAACGACGACAATCGCATGGATATGTCTCCATTATATCTGCGCCTTGTGGATGTCTGTGAGGAGCTAGTGAAGTTTACTTGGCTCACACGTGGACGTTCAGATTATCTCACTGATCGCTATTCAGAACGCGTTGAGAGTGCTGAAGAAGTATCGAGCCGCGTCAATCAAAAATCGATCTAACCTCCCAATCGATCTAATTCCCTATATTAAATCGGCTGAATAAAATCAGCTTAAGTAAGGTTGTACAATGCTTGCATTTGCTACTTTTGTGGTCACTTTAGTCTTAGTTATCTGGCAACCTAAAGGATTGGGCATCGGCTGGAGCGCCATGGGTGGTGCTTTAGTTGCGTTAGCGCTTGGTGTCGTGCAGTTATCAGATGTGGGTATTGTCTGGGATATTGTCTGGGATGCGACCTTTACTTTTGTAGCGCTGATTATCATCTCGCTTATCTTAGATCGGGCAGGGTTTTTTGGGTGGGCCGCATTACATGTGGCACGCCTTGGGAATGGGCAAGGGCGCTTGTTGTTTCCGATGATTGTCATACTAGGCGCCTTTATTTCTGCATTTTTTGCCAATGATGGTGCTGCGCTACTGCTGACCCCGATTGTCATTGCTATCTTACTGCGTCTGAATTTTTCACCACCATCAGCTCTGGCATTTATCATAGCGACTGGTTTTATCGCTGATACGGCAAGCCTGCCATTGGTCACCTCAAATTTAGTCAATATCGTCAGTGCCAATTATTTTGATATTGGCTTTGGTCGTTATGCGGCGGTAATGGTGCCGGTCAATATGGTGTCTGTATTAGCGACGCTATTAGTGTTGTGGATTGTCTACGCACGTCATATTCCAAAAACTTATTCGACTAGCGAGCTAAGCGCTCCAGAGTCTGCTATTACCGATCCATTGGTATTTCGAGCAGCTTTTCCACTATTAGGGTTGCTGCTGGTCGCCTATTTTGCGACTGAGTCGTTAGGACTACCTATTTCACTGGTCACAGGTATTGCTGCTGCTGCGCTAATGGCAATCGCTGGCCGTTTATGGCAAGGCGGGCGTGGTGCGGTGGTCTCGGTGAGCGATGTAGTACGTAAAGCACCTTGGCAGATCGTACTATTCTCAATCGGTATGTACTTGGTGGTGTATGGACTGGGTAATGCAGGACTGACCGCCTATGGGGCACAAGTACTTAACTGGTTAGGTCAACAAGGCGCAGTCATTGCTACTATTGGAACTGGGTTCTTGTCCGCTATAGTCGCTTCTATTATGAATAATATGCCAGCCACCTTAGTCGGCGCGCTTGCGATTGATCAAGCACAAGTGCCTGCAGCAACACGAGAGCTAATGATTTATGCCAATGTCATCGGCAATGATTTGGGCCCTAAATTTACGCCGATTGGTAGTCTGGCTACTTTACTATGGTTACATGTATTGGCAGAGAAGGACTACAAAATTAGCTGGGGACAGTACATAAAGATTGGTTTACTGATCACGCCGCCTGTGTTGTTAGTGACACTGTTAGCATTAGTATTTTGGTTACCAGTGTTGCCAAGCTAAGCTAGCCAATAGAAAACTTGCTAAAGTAATATCCTATCGTGATAATAATATTTGCTTTTAAATATCATTGTCATAATCAAGTATGAGATAAAGTAGTCATTATCGTTTATCAAAACGGCAAAATAGATAACCAATATTAAATGATACACATAAAAAAACCCTCATCAAATTGATGAGGGTTTTGGCAAATGCCATAATTGAATCAAAGTTGACTCAAGAAATTTACTACTAAAATGTGGCTCTCCAACCTGGGCTCGAACCAGGGACACACGGATTAACAGTCCGTTGCTCTACCAACTGAGCTATTGGAGAATAGGCTGTAAGTGTTTAATCGCTTACAACGAGCCTTAGAAGTCTCTAACGAGTTCTTGCTAAGTGGGGCGTATTCTAGCAAAGTTAAAAAATACGTCAAGCCTTTTTTTGCATAATTAGTAAAAATTGTCATTTTAATGATGAGATAGCGTGTTTTTCCTATTTATATCTAAAAATTTCGCAAAAAAAGACGCCCTATAGAGCATATAGGGCGTCTTTTTTATGAACAGCGATAAGACTCGTTGCTCTTTACGATTTATTCAGCAACGTCTAAATCAGCCACTGCTTTTTCGATACGTGATAGCGCATCTTTCAATGTTGCTTCATCAGTAGCGTACGAGATACGCATATAGCCGCCAAGACCGAATGCATCGCCAGGTACAACTGCCACGCCTACTTTGTCCAATAACCATGCTGAGAATTCAGTACATGACGACAGGCCAGCCGCTTTGATTAGCGGTACGATATTTGGATAGACATAAAATGCGCCATCAGGACGCAGGCATGTAATGCCTTTAATAGCATTTAAACCGTCTACGACTAAGTCACAGCGCTTCTCAAAGGCGGCTACCATTGGCTCTAGGACACTCTGATCACCACTGATAGCGACTTCGGCAGCCACTTGACTGATTGACGTTGGGCATGAGGTAGACTGTGACTGTACCTTTTTCATGGCGTCGATTAGCTTAGCAGGGCCACCCGCATAGCCAATACGCCAGCCTGTCATTGCATACGCTTTAGACACACCGTTCAAGATGATGGCACGATCTTTCAGCTCAGGTGCTGCGTTTAAAATATTGTAGAACTTATCGCCTGTCCAGCGGATATGCTCGTACATATCGTCTGAAGCTACATAGACTTGCGGATGCTTTTTCAATACTTCAGCGATGGCCTTTAGCTCATCTAATGTATAAATCATACCTGTTGGGTTAGATGGGCTATTTAATACCAACAATTTAGTTTTGTCAGTAATCGCTTCTTCTAGTTGCTCAGGAGTAATTTTGAAATCTTGTTCGGCTGGGCATTTGACGATGACTGGCACGCCTTCCGCGATGATAACCATATCAGGATAGCTGACCCAGTATGGTGCTGGGATGATGACTTCGTCGCCAGGATTGATAAAGGCTTGGGCAAGGTTAAAGAATGACTGTTTACCACCGACCGATACTAGGATTTCGTTTGGCTCATAGCTAATGTCGTTGTCGCGCTTGAATTTCTCGATGACGGCTGTTTTTAGCTCTGGCGTACCATCGACAGCCGTATATTTAGTGAAGCCATCGTTGATTGCATCGATTGCTGCTTTTTTAATGTGTTCAGGGGTATCAAAATCAGGTTCACCAGCCCCCAAACCGATAATATCTTTACCAGCTGCTTTTAGCTCTTTGGCTTTATTGGTAATCGCTAGCGTAGGTGATGGTTGGATGTTGTTGACGCGGTCAGACAGTTGCAACTCGCTCATGAGAGATCCTTTTTTATATGAGGGTGGGGTTGGTGGAAATCTGATATTAATTATCTAACGTTTTTCTTACTATCAGGGCAAGATATCAGATAGTTTGAAAAAAGATGGCGTCACCTTACCGTACTACGGCAATCACTCAATTATTAGCGATGCCTCGGCAAACAACGCAATTGCCAGTTTTTGCATTGTAGCATGCTGATATTGAGCTGTCGTATGACGCTAGTAACACAATATTGTGTCATTGCTTGTGATAGAAAATCTTTATGAAGATGCCAAATTTATGAAGGTGACAAAATTATGAAAGTGACAAAATATACGCTTATGTTAAGTTTAAACTCAGACGATTGCGAAGACACAACAATAAACCTGTAGCCGACCACTATAATTATTTAGATTTGTTAAATAAAATGGCTTATAGCTTAATAAAATTCAACTAATGATAAAGACTATCGATTCTATATTATAAGAATGCTCAAAAAGGATATCTACAATGACAGGTTCTACTGAAAAATTACATATTCTCATTACTGGGGCGACGTCGGGCATTGGTAAGCAGTTAGCAAAAGATTACTTGCTAGAAGATCATTATGTATATGCCGTCGGCCGTGACGACGAAGCATTGGCGGAGCTTAAGGCGTTAGGCGCAGACACGATCGATTTGGATCTTATGGATCGAGAAAAGGTCATTGAAGCTTTTGAAAAAATCGACAATGTTGATCTAGCGATTTGCGGCGCTGGTATGTGTGAGTACTTAGATATGCCGAACTTTGATAGCAGTGCTTTTATGAAAGTCATGTCGGTAAACATGGGTACGTTGTCCCATGCGATAGAAGGGGTATTACCAAAGCTAATCGCTTCGAAAGGTCGCTTAGTCGGTCTTGGTTCAGCATCTGCCTATGTGCCTTTTGCGCGCGCTGAAGCTTATGGTAGTTCAAAAGCGGCTATTCACTATTTAATGAAGACTTTGCAGATTAGCCTTGCTCCACATGATGTGTCAGTCAGCTTGGTTGTACCTGGTTTTGTCGAAACGCCTATGACCAAACATAATGATTTTCCGATGCCGTTTATCCAGACGCCAGCGCAGGCAAGTCAAGCCATACGCGATGGTATTGAGGATGGACATGAGGTGATCGAATTCCCCAAAAAACTGACTATGCCATTAAAAGCATTAGGTACGTTGCCTGATCTGGTCTGGCAGCAAGTTAGTGAAAAGCTTAATAAAAAATAATCCACCATTGATAGAGCTGTTAACTATCATACCGATAGAAAAATATAGAAGGGAATGCTTTTATGCCGTTTACTCGTTTCAAGCGTGCAAGTAACCAAAAAATTGCTACCAAGGCTGCAACAGTTTCTGACCATCAGACCGCTCAAAAACGTATCGCTATTATCGGCTCAGGTGTATCAGGACTGACATGCGCTCATTATTTAGGTACGCAACATGATGTAACGGTATTTGAAGCCAATGATTATATCGGCGGGCATGTAAATACGATTAATGTGGCACTACAAGACGGTAAAAAAGCAAAGAGCAGTAACGTAGAGAGTAGTGCGATAGATACAGGGTTTATTGTTTTTAATGAGCGCACATACCCTAACTTCTTCCGTTTGCTTCATGAGTTGCAAGTGCCGTTTCAAGCGACGGATATGAGCTTTTCTGTCAAAAACACCATGCGTCATTTTGAATACAACGGTCATACGCTCAACACTTTATTATCACAGCGCAAAAATGTACTTAATCCAAAATTTTGGCAGTTCATCAAAGATATCTTACAGTTTAATCAGCATATCAAACAGCTACGCCAAGATTATGATATTGCGCGCGCTCAAGGACAAGATGTCAGTAGCTATGCAGAACAAACGCTTGGCGGTTACTTAGCACAAAAAAAATATGGTCAGCTATTTACCGATAATTATCTACTGCCAATGGTTTCGGCTATTTGGTCAACCAGTTTAGATGAAGTACAAGAGTTTCCGTTGGTATTTTTTGCACAGTTCTTCGATAATCACGGTTTGCTCGATGTGGTCAATCGTCCGCAGTGGTTTACGATAAAAGGCGGCTCAAAACAGTACGTCAATAAACTGATTCCACGCTTTATAAAAGCAGGCGGTAAAATACGAGTCAATAGCCCAGTACAGTCTGTGGTTCGTAATGGCGAGCAAGTAACTTTAACAGTGCAGGATAAAAATAACACTGACAGCCAAGTCGAAAACCTTGTATTTGACGAAGTCATCTTTGCTTGTCATACCGATACTGCATTAAAGATTTTAAAAGATGCCAGCACTGATGAATCTGACGTGTTAGGTCATTTCCGCTTTACGAAGAACACAGCGGTATTACATACCGATACCAGTGTCTTGCCTAAGAAGCCATTGGCATGGGCAAGCTGGAATTACTTAATAGATGAATCGGTCTCAGGCGAGCAAACGGCTGGAAACGCACAGATACCTATAAAGCCAGTGCTGACTTATCACATGAATATCCTGCAACGCTTGACCAAAAAACACAATTATTTGGTTACCCTAAACCCAGCTGTTGATAATAAAAACGTTGATGATAAACAGATAGTTAAGAGCATCGATTATAGTCATCCAGTGTTTGATCTTGCGATGATTGATGCGCAGACCAAATGGTCGGATATCTCTGGTAACGGCTCACACACGCATTTCTGTGGGGCTTATTGGTTTAATGGCTTTCATGAAGATGGCGTACGCAGTGGTCTACGTGTCTGTCAGGCGCTTGGTTTTGATATTGATATAAAAGACGAGGTTGATCCAGCTCATTTACCTGACGCTGATAGCGCGCATACGCCGTTTCGTTATAAAGACTTACCTGTAAAAGCGGATACCAAGTTACGTAGGCTGAATAAGCGCGAAGTCACCATAGCGACAACCAATCAGGAGCTAGTTGAGTATGCTGATCGTTTGCAGAATGCTACTGCTGATATGAGCCAACATAGGAAACGTGGCTTATTCGGTCGTCGTAAAGCCAAATAATATGACGTCTAATGTCGTTATGTATACTAAGTATTTTGGAAAGCAGGCTATACAAACCGCATGCCGTTACACAAGAGATTATTTATGACCACGTCCGCTCAAAATACCAATGCTACGCCAAATCATGAGTCTTCTTATGATACAAAAGCATTGCCACATCAACTGTTTGAGGGCACGACATGGCACATTCGGCTGCTACCTAGTGTGAATAAATTTGTTTACCCTTATCGCTACTGGGGCATCAATATTAGCGCGCTGGCAGCAGGACAGGAACTTCCTGAAATTAGCACATCAGCATTTGATGAGGGTAGGCTTCTAGGGAAATTACCACTACGGACAATATTACCGAAAAAGCTACTAGCGCAAAGTCTGCCTCTATTTTCAGCAAAGAAAAAGGCGCTGCAACGTTTCTGTCCTGATGATTATTTACAGCATACTAATATACAGAGTGCTAATAGCCTAAGCAACGATAAAGATCTTGATAGCAATGTACAGTCTGTTCAAGCACTAGAAAAACGTTTAAGCCAAGCATTTGAAAAATATGCAGGTAGCGCACCTGAAGGCAATATGTTGGGATTACTCGTCTGCCGTAATGCTGGCATGTACTTTAGCCCCGTTAATTTTTACTTAGGGTTTGATGCGCAGCAAACGCCCACTCATCTGTTGGCTGAAGTGTCCAATACGCCATGGGACAAGCGCCATTACTACGGGTTTTTGTTAGAAGGAGAGGACACTGAGTTCTGTCATGACAAGGACTTTCATGTATCACCTTTTAACCCTATCGATCAGCTGTACCGCTGGCAGGTCACGGTAAAAAGTACACAAACAGACGAGCAACCTGACAGTGGACTACAAGTGCGTATCGCTATCAATATCAGTGATGAGCGCGGTGAAGTTTTAAAAACTGGTATAAAAATGTCAGGCGTACCAATGACGGAAGATGCTGTTCGTCATAGTCTGCAGAAAAATCCCTTAATGAATATGACGTCTTTAACACGTATCTATTGGCATGCGTTCAAGCTCTATGCGATTAAAAAGGTGCCATATATCAACTACGATGAAAAATTAGCTGACAGCCAGCAGAAAAATAAATAGTAGCGAAGTAATAGTCAAAAAGATGTCTTATAGTTTCAGCAATTTTTAACATTAACAATCCAAAAATATCGTCAATGTAGTATTGAAAAGGTACCACCAAAAAATAAAGCACTTAAACAAGGATAAACACACGATGCCAGCACGACCGACCGACCGAGCACCAGTCACAAAACTAGAGAAATTAACTGCTCGTGTGAGTAAAGTAGTTAATGAAAGTGCTGTACTAAAGCCAGTCAGCAATAGTGTGAACCACTTAGCTAGAAAGCTCATTTTTCGCGCGTTACAGCATGTTCAGTTTGGTAGTCTCACGCTGATTGAAACATTCGATGAGCAGGAACATAAGACCAGTAGTTTTGGTAGAGTCGCTACTAATGACGCTAGTAGCTCGGCGGTTGGTCGCCATTCGCTACATGTAACATTACAGATTCATGATTCTGCTGTCTATCGCCAGCTATTACTTGGCGGCTCTATCGCACTAGCGGACAGCTATATCGATGGTGAGTGGGATACAGATGATCTAACAGGTTTGATTCGTTTGGCAGCTCGTAACTTAGCAATGCTCAATAAATTAGAGAATCGTTTTGCAGGCGTTAGTAAAGCATTTGAAAAAGCGAAGCATCAACTACGTAGTAATGACAAATCTGGCTCCAAATCTAATATCCTAGCGCATTATGATTTGGGCAACGATATGTACGAGCGGTTTTTGGACGATACGATGATGTACTCATCAGCAGTCTACCCTACGTCTGACGTAACGCTTAGCGATGCCCAGCAGCACAAGCTGTCGCTTATTTGCCAACGTTTACAGCTTAGTGCTGATGATAATGTGATTGAAATCGGTACAGGGTGGGGCGGTTTTGCTATCTTTGCTGCTAAGCATTACGGCTGTCATGTGACCACTACGACTATCTCTGATGCTCAGTATGATGAGGCACAGCGACGAGTCGAAGCGGCAGGACTATCGGACAAGATTACACTGCTCAAACAAGACTACCGCGAGCTGACAGGTCAATATGACAAGCTAGTCAGTATCGAGATGATTGAAGCGGTGGGGCATGAGTATTTACCGACTTTCTTTGCCAAGTGCAATAGTTTACTCAAGCCAACAGGACTCATGGTATTGCAGGCCATCACTTTTAATGATCAAAATTATCAAGAGTATATCGATTCAGTTGATTTTATCCAAACGCATATCTTCCCAGGTGGTTGTCTGCTTTCAAACCAAGAGCTAACTACTCAATTTACTGAACAGACAGATATGGTTGTCAAACAATTACATGATTATGGCTTTGATTATGCGTATACGCTGCGTGACTGGCGTGCTGCATTTATGGCGCAGCGTGCAGAGATTCAAGCGCTTGGCTATGACGATGCCTTTATCCGCCTATGGGAGTTTTACTTTTGCTATTGCGAAGGTGGCTTTTTGGAGCGCACGATTGGTGTGGTGCAAGTCACTGCGGTGAAGCCTAATAACATTGATACGCTGCATTTTTCTGACTTACCATCTGCCGTCTTAAATCACGAAACGGTTTTGAACGATGAGACTACTTTCAACGATGCAGATACGTCAGCCATAGCGTCGGTATAAGTATGGTGACGTAGATATGGTTTGTTCATAGCATCCATATGGTCTCATACTGTATAAACAGTTTGAGACCCATGTGTTGCAAGGTTATATATTGAAAAGTTCTACATCGAAAAAAGTTTCTACGATGGTTGCAGGGCACGCTTATCACGTAGACCTGAATAGCGTGTTACCGCTAATGCCATTAAAGAGATGACAGCACCGATCCAAGCCGTGTCTTGTAGTGACATATTTTCAACCACGCTACCACCGATGATTGAGCCCAGTGCTATACCGATATTGAATGCAGCAATATTCAATCCAGAAGCGACATCGACGGCGTTCGGCGTATACTTTCCAGCTTGCTTGACCACGTAGATTTGTAGGCCCGGTACATTACCAAAGGCAAAAGCACCCCATACTAAGATAGTCAGCACCGCGGCAATCTTGGATTGCATAGTAAAGGTGAACAATAAAAGAATAACACTCAAAGCACTAAATATAATGCTAAGCGCGCTAATAGGACCACGTTTATCTGCAAGTTTTCCGCCCCAGATATTACCGATCGCAACGGACACGCCATATACGAGCATGATAAGACCAATGGCTGATGGCGCAAATTTGGTCTGCTGCTCTAAGATAGGTGCTAGGTAGGTAAATGCCGTAAACGTACCACCATAGCCAAGGATAGTCATGAGATAAACCAGTAGTAATTGTGGTTTTACAATGACTTGTAATTGCTCTTTGAACGTTGCAGGGATAGATTTTTTTAGGTTTTTTGGTACTAATATGGCACTACCAATTAAAGCGATTAAACCCAGTACTGAGACGACCAGAAACGTAGCGCGCCAACCGAAATGCTGTCCAATCCATGTGCCAAGCGGTACGCCAGTGACGAGCGCCACGGTAAGTCCTGTAAACATAATAGCAATTGCGCTGGCTTCTTTTTCTTTACTGACAAGGCTAGTAGCAATCATAGAACCAATAGAGAAAAACACACCATGTGCCAGACCGGTCAAGATACGGGCAAGTATTAAAGTTTCATAACTGGGCGCTTGCCAAGCCAGTAAGTTACCCATGACAAACAGACCCATAAGGCTCATCAGTACAATTTTACGATTCCAGCGGCCAGTGAGTGCGGTAAGTATAGGGGCACCGATGGCAACACCGACAGCATATAGGCTAACGAGCAATCCTGCTGAAGGTAAGCTTACGCCCAAATCGGCGGCAATAGTTGGTACCAATCCAACGATGACAAATTCGGTTGTCCCAATTGCAAATGCGCTTAGAGTAAGCGCCCATAAAGCGAGTGGCATAACGACATCCTAATAATTAAATGATGCGCGTAGTTTGATCGATTTATAGTTTGCAAAAAACAGCATAAATGACAAAATACCTTTGTCAATTTTGTAAAGGTAATCATGATGATGGAACATGCTAAAACAGAAGACATAGAGATATTTTTGACGGTAGTAGACACGGGTAGCTTTACTGGCGCTGCCAATTTGCTGAATCAGCAAGTTGCCAAAGTATCTCGTGCTGTGTCCAGACTCGAAGATACGCTGCAGTGCACGCTGCTAAATAGAACGACACGGCGCTTGGAGCTGACGGAAGAAGGGCATGTCTTTATAAGATATGCGCGTGAGAGTTTAAATACGTTATATACCGGTGAAGAAGCGATTAAGCTGTTAAAACAATCGCCGAGTGGGCATCTACGAATTGACGCTGCCAGCCCGTTTGTCTTTCATCAATTAACGTCTTTGGTTGGTGATTTTGTGGCGCAGTATCCACATATCACTCTCGACCTCACCTCGCATGACAATATTATTGATTTGCTTGAGTACAAGACGGATCTGGCTATCAGAATTGGTGATTTAAAAGACTCAAATCTGCATGCACGCCTACTAGGTAAAAGTAAGCTACGACTGGTAGCCAGTCCTGAATATTTGAATCAGTATAATGAAGTAGCTCATATTGATGATTTGAGCACTCATAAGTTGATTGGCTTTAACGATGCCTCCAAGCTAAATAGTTGGCCGTTAAGAACACCAGTTAAACTGAATTTTCATATGACTGGCAGTAGTGGTGAGACCTTGCGTCAGCTATGTTTAAATCATCAGGGTATCGCTTTGTTGTCACATTTTATGATTGGTGAGGATTTGGACTCTGGACGATTGGTTGAGGTATTGCCTAAGGCGATAGTCAGACCGAACAACCGCGAAGTCATACAGGCGGTATATTACAAAAACAGCGCCGTATCTTCGCGTATTCTGGCATTTTTAGACTTTATTCAACCAAGACTAACACTATAAATTTTATCCGTTTTTATTCATTTTATAAGAGGTAATATCATGGGTTACGTTTTTATCTATCTCGCTGCTGTGGTTATCTTTTTGGGTGTCGATGCTGTATGGCTAACGACTATGAAAGGGGCCTTTTACGAGTCGCGTATCGGGCATCTATTGGCGGATGAGCCAAACATGATGGCTGCTGGCGTGTTCTATATGTTTTATATATTGGCACTCTGTATTTTGGTTCTGTATCCGCAAATCAAAGCAGGCGCATCTGTTGGTCATATCTTCTTGCTCGGCGGGCTGATTGGCTTGATGGCTTATGGTACATACGACTTTACCAATTTGGCACTGTATAAGGGTTTCACATTAGATACGGCGTTGGTTGACTTTGTGTGGGGTGGTATTTTGACTGGCTCAGTGAGCGCCATAGTGGCATGGCTTGCGTATCGCTTCCACTGGTTAAGCTAGTGCTTATATAACGCTGTTCAAATAGCTGCAATTTACACAATTTAGACTGTCTAATGATAGAGGTCTGTTTGTGCTATAAGGCGACCTGCTGTATAAATGGTAGACATAATAAATAAATCTCAAGCCATTAAGGAATATTATGCCGCAATACAATACCAGCTCAACTGCCAAAAAAGCGCCTTTAAACCATGAGCTATACATGTCAGTACTGATGACGCCTGATATGGCGAATTTTATTGGTAATGTACATGGTGGTGATTTACTCAAGATGCTTGATCAGGTCGCTTATGCTTGTGCCAGTCGCTATAGTGGTAACTATGTGGTGACACTGTCTGTCGATCAGGTGATGTTCCGTGAGCCAATATATGTGGGTGAGTTGGTCACTTTTGCAGCTAGCGTTAACTATGTGGGCAAGACTTCAATGGAAGTAGGTATCCGCGTCGAAGCAGAAGATGTACGTGGTCGTACCGTCCGTCATACCAACAGCTGTTACTTTACGATGGTGGCTATCGATGATAAAGGTAAGCCAACCGCAGTGCCACCACTTGAGATTAAAAACAACCTGCAGCAATGCCGTGCTGATGCTGCGTTGGAGCGTAAGAATTTGCGTATGCAAAGCTCAAATCGACCAAGTTGCGATTTCGAAGAAGTTAATGAGCAGGTTGGTGAACATGAAGAGCACGACAAAGTAAAAAAGTAGCCTAACTTATCTGAGATTATTTAACGCTATCCAGCCTTATTGAACTAATAACTTATACAACGACTCACTAAAAAGACACTGATATTGTAGAGCAGCCACCTTAAGCTAATGTATGTTTTAAGCCATTCATCTATGGCAAAAACGCTACCATCAATATGTTATCTCAGTGAGTCTAGCATGAGTCTAAAGCCATCTATTGCTAATCCCCAGCGCCATTTATCAGCCTCTTCTAAAGCACAAGTACCTCGCTCGCGTGGGGCGGGCAATCATAAAGTCCCAAATGACCCTGAACTAAAAAACACACTCAATCAAAGCCCTGAAACCAATGATGAGCATTCAGGCTCACTCGTTACTGTGTTGATTGCGGTTGGGGCCAATCTGGTTATTGCAATCGCAAAAACAGTTGCTGCCTTTATGACAGGTTCAGCGTCTATGATTGCAGAAGCAGCTCACTCATGGGCGGATGCTGGTAATGGTACACTGCTCATCGTCGCAGAAAAAAAGTCCATCAAACCTGCTGATAAAAGTCATCCGTTAGGCTATGGCAAAGAGTCTTATGTTTGGTCGATGATTGCTGCCTTTGGTGTGTTTACGGCAGGCTCAATTGTCTCTATTTATACAGGTATCAAGGAATGGAATGCTACTGAGTCTGAGACTAACTATACGATTGGCTTTATTGTATTGGCAGTGGCGTTTGTGCTCGAAGGAATCTCATTGGTTCAGGCGTACAGACAAAGCAAAAAGCATGGCGAGGCACTTGATATCAGTGCACTTGGCTATGTCGTAGACACTTCTAATCCAACATTGCGCGGTGTGTTCTTTGAAGATTTAGCAGCGGTTATCGGTTTGGTGATTGCCGCTGCTGCCATGGGTATGCATGCGTATACAGGTGAACCATATTGGGATGCCTTAGGGTCTATCATCGTTGGTCTACTACTGGGCATCGTCGCCATATTTTTGATCAGTCGTAACCGAGATTTTTTAGTTGGACATAGAGTCACTGACCGTATGCATGAATATGTTTTAAGTGAGCTGCTCAATCATCCAGATATCGATAGTGTGTCCTATCTGCACTTAGAGTGGGTCGGCCCAAAAAAGATATTTATGGTGGCGGCAGTAGACATCGCAGGTAATCAAAAAGAAGAGTATATCGCTCAGAAGTTTGAAGAGATTGAAAATCTATTTAGAAGTAATCCAGTGTTTCAAGAGGCTATCTTGACACTGTCAGAACCTAACGCAGATACTTTGACTTTACCTGATATAATCACTCCACTATAGAGGTGTGATAGTGTTAACCTCGCTTAAAGTATTCAATATACATCTACCCTCGGTTACCTTATACTACCTTTGAATTTAATCGACTATAGTCCACTAAAAAATAGCTAATAAACCATAAGGCGATAATGATATGAGAACTCTATTTAAGAGCACTATACTGAAGAACACCGTATTCGCTATATCGCTAAGTATCAGTGCTGTCAGCTTGATGGCGGTGCCAACATTATCAGTACAAGCGACAGTGCCGACGGATGCCTCTCTACTAAAACTCATTGAGGTCACTAAGGTCGTTGAGATGATGAATGACATGTCTGGTGAAAGTGGCATTACAGATCAAGTGACGCAGTCCGTGTTATCTTCGCTATCTACTGATAATTTGAGTACGGAGCAGCGTCAACGTTTAGAAGATATTGTCAGTAAATATACTCAGGAAATGATAGATGGTAGTAATAGAGCCGCTATGAATCAACAAATCGTCGACGTATATGTTCAAACTGCTAAGCAGCATTTTAATCAAGAAGAGGTAGATGCACAGATCGCATTTTATAGTAGCAAAACGGGTCAAAATATCATTGATAAACAGCCAGATATGATGAAAGACTATATGGCACAAGTAATGCCTATCGTTATGGAATCTACTATGAAAAAGGTACGAGATGTTATGCCAAGAATGGCTGCAGATATTAAAGCCCTTAAACTTGAAGAGTAGCTTAGACTTGTTAATAAGGAATTTTGCTTGTTCAAAATTTTGTAAATCACAAAAACTATAAGTACGAAAAAGCCGTCAATTATGACGGCTTTTTTATAACTTTAATAAGTATTCAGTTCAACTGCTATTAGTTCTTTGGTGAGTTTGCTCCAATGAACCATGCATCTTTATCGATGATACGACTTGCTTCTGTAAATAAATCAGCGGTGTCTTCATCACCTGCATCGCCAGCAGTAGCAATCGCTTCACGCAATGTTTCTGCGACTTTCTTATAGCGGCTAGTTAGCTCACGAACATGCTGATCTACTTCAGTGATGTCAGTTGGGTAGTCGTTTAGGATAGACTCTTTTACTACTCGACTCGCCAAACCATTAGGCTGACCACCTAGGATCACAATACGTTCTGCGATAGTATCCGATACTTCAAGAATACGCTCTGACGTTTCATCTAGCAATTGATGTACACCAATGAAACCTTTACCTTGCAGGTTCCAATGGCATTGTTTGCCATCTAACGTTAAATCGATAACGTTTGCTAGGTTAGCGTTTAACAAATCAATCATTTTTTTCGCAGTTTCGTCTGAAATACCACTTGCGTAACGTTCTCTCATAATTTACTCCGTCATTTATTTAAAATTATTATATTGAATAAAAGTTCAATGTGTTTTTATTGGTCTTCTATTTGATGACAGTCAGTATAAAACTAATCATATGAATTGCTATATAGCTATCAATTCACTTGCATTGAAAAGTCATCAACTTGTTAATTCAAGAACGATAATAGCAGCTTAAATCAATGTTGGAACCCTTGAGTGTTAGGCTTTGTTAGGTGGTCGTGTAACGAGTTTGTTAACCATGAAAATCTTTGTAAATTTATCGAATACTGTGTGCGTTTTTTACAACGACGTAAGTTTTATCCGCTAATATTAAGCCTTACCTTTTAATAAATGGTACATATATATACTCATGTTTTGGGTAGCGAGACAGCGTTTTGAACATAAGGTGAGACTCCTTATTCTCCTTTAAAAACCGCTGCTCAGACCCCATATTGTTATAAACCTCAATAAGAAGAAAGCCATTATGCGAATGCCTGAACCACGCTCATCGCGTCAGTTAAATCAGTTGGCCACTCAGCTCCAAGGTGAAGCTGAAATTAGTGGTGTTAATGCGTCAGGGACGCAAATATCGAGTCGTGCCTTTGAGATGGTTACTGACTTTGAGCCAGCAGGCGACCAGCCGCAAGCCATCAAAAAACTAGTCAACGGTGTCAATTCGGACATGGACGAGCAGTTACTGTTGGGTGTCACTGGTTCTGGTAAGACCTATACTATGGCGAAAGTCATCGCTGAAACTCAGCGTCCAACTATTATCATGGCACATAACAAAACACTTGCCGCGCAGCTATATGGTGAGTTCAAATCGTTCTTCCCTAATAATGCTGTTGAATACTTCGTCAGCTACTATGATTATTATCAGCCAGAAGCTTATGTCGCTGCCAGTGACACCTTTATCGAAAAAGACAGCGCTATTAACGATCATATTGACCAGATGCGTCTGTCCGCCACGCGTGCTTTGTTAGAGCGTCGTGATGCGATTATTGTCGCTTCGGTATCGTGTATCTATGGTTTGGGTGATCCAGAGAGCTACTTAAAAATGCTACTACATGTCGTTGTGGGCGATAACATCGACCGTACGGCGACTATTAAGCGTTTGGTTGAGATGCAATACACACGTAATGAGCTAGACTTTGGCCGTGGTACGTATCGCTTGCGTGGAGAGCTATTAGATATTTATCCTGCTGAGTCTGAGCAGTTAGCGGTGCGCGTGCATTTATTTGATAATGAAGTCGAAAAAATTACGTGGTTTGATCCCTTAACGGGTAAGACGGTACGCAGTTTGCCACGTATTACTATTTACCCGAAATCGCATTATGTGACGCCGCGCAATAAACTAGAAGCTGCCAGTCATACGATTCGTGAAGAGCTAGAACCACGATTAGAGTACTTCCGCGAAAACAATAAGCTGATTGAAGCGCAGCGCCTTAAAGAACGTACTCAGTATGATCTTGAGATGATTCAGCAGCTTGGTTACTGTAACGGGATCGAAAACTATTCACAGCATCTCTCTGGTCGTCCATCTGGGGAAGCACCGCCGACGTTGTTTGATTATATTCCAGAAGATGCTTTGCTGTTCCTTGATGAATCACACGTGACTGTTTCCCAGATTGGTGCAATGTATAAAGGCGATAGATCACGCAAAGAAAACTTGGTCAATTATGGTTTTAGATTACCAAGTGCGATGAATAACCGCCCAATGAAGTTTGAAGAGTGGGAGCGTATTAAGCCCAAAACCATTTATGTCAGTGCTACGCCCGCCCTATACGAGCTAGAGAATAGCGAACAAGTGGTTGAACAGGTCGTTCGTCCGACTGGTCTGATTGACCCTGAGATAGAGATACGTCCTGTTTTGACTCAAGTCGATGATGTGCTATCAGAGATTACCAAACGCCGTGAAAAAGACGAGCGTGTACTGATTACTACGTTGACCAAGCGTATGTCGGAGGATTTGACTAGCTATCTGAAAGAATATGATGTAAAAGTGGCTTATCTACATTCGGACATCGACACTGTTGAGCGTATGCAGATTATTCATGAGCTCCGTACAGGTGTGCATGATGTATTGGTCGGCATTAACTTACTGCGCGAAGGCTTGGATATGCCTGAAGTATCACTGGTAGCAATATTTGATGCCGATAAAGAAGGCTTCTTACGTTCTGAGCGTTCGCTTATTCAGACCATTGGTCGTGCCGCACGTCATTTGAATGGTAAAGCTATTCTCTACGCTGATCGTATTACGCCAAGTATGCAAAAGGCGATAGATGAGACGGATCGTCGCCGTGATAAGCAGATTGCCTTTAACCTTGAGCATAACATCACGCCAAAAGGTGCTCGCCGTAGTATCACGGACAAGATTGATACGGGCGAAAGCGTGGATACCAACGACAATCAAGCTATCCCAGTTAAGAGTAACTTGCCAGATGTCGATATCAATATCTTACGTAGTCCTGATTTACTTGCGAAAGAAATCAAGCGATTAGAGAAGCAGATGCAGCAAATGTCGCGTGATTTGAAATTTGAAGAAGCAGCAAAAACGCGTGATAAAGTGCTGGAGTTAAAAGCACATTTAATCTAATAGCTTGGGTTAAATGTTTGGATGAAACAGTAGCGAAGGTGAGGTGCTTTTTGAGTACCTCACTTTTTTTATGGTTTATTGAATATTGGAATGCGCAGAATGCTTGTAATACAGCGCATTGCCACTTAACATATCTGCATAAAACTCACCATCCATACAATATTCCAAAAATTTAAGTCGCAAGCGAAAAATCTGAGCGCGAGTAAGGCGCTAGTGATGCTTGTTGTTCTCATAGATCACATTGTCAACACAGACTAAATTTTTGGAATGGACATAATCTAGGCGTATTATTCACTGTGCTTACCAACAACTTAATAGAATTAAATTCTAACGAAAACTCACTCGGCATGTCAGATGCTGCCAAACAAGCCGTTATCGACTCTTTAGACATCGGCTTTCGTTATCCTGATGACCAGCGTGCGGCCCTGATTACTAAGGTTGCTGAGATAAATGGTGTGTCGGAGAGCCAAATCTCACTGGGCAGTGGCTCTAGCGAAAATATCCGTACCGTCGTCCAAATGCTACAACATCAAGCATTAGTAGAAGGCAAAAAATTCCAAGTTATCGTACCGCATCCAACCTTTGCTTATGCTGAGCTGTATGCGATCTCTATCGACGTGCCTGTGGTAAAAGTACCACTGATTACTGAAAATTATGATTTTGACTTACAAAGCATGCAAAAAGTCGCTGATGACTTTGATGGGATTAGCTTGTTTTATCTGTGCAATCCAAATAATCCAACTTCGACTATTACGGACACAGTAAAGCTCAAAGAATGGATAGAAAGTGCGCCAGACAACCATTATTTTTTACTAGATGAGGCTTATTCAGAGTATGTGACTGATCCAAGTTTTGAAAGTGGTATTGAGTGGGTAAGACAACAGCGCTCAGAGAATCTTATTATCGTACGTACTTTTTCAAAATTATGTGCACTTGCTGGCATGCGTGTCGGCTATGCAGTTGCTAGCTCGAAAATGATAGCCAGACTCGAGGCTTTTATCTCGATTGATAATACCAATTTGTCAGGCGCTGTCGCTGCGTTAGCGACTTTGGATGATGACGAGTTTCTAGCATTGAGCTTGCGAACGACCAATCAATCACGTCAGATGGTTGAGCAAACATTGGATGAGCTTGGTTTACGTTACTTGCCCTCGCAGGCGAGCTTTGTATTTCATGAGATAAAAGGCGATGTACAAACCTATATCGATAGAATGCGCGAACATGGGATTGCGGTTGGACGTGAATTTGCGCCTATTGCTGGTTTTAATCGTTTAACGCTTGGTAGACCTGATGAGATGGCAGTATTTGTAGAGGTACTCAAATCATTTCGTGAAAAGGGTTGGGTCTAATTCAGTCAATCAATGCAGTTCGATAATATGAAAGGGGAGTTGCTAACTGGCAGCGCCCTTTTTTTAGGTGTATTTTTATAGACCTATTTTGCTGATCATATATTGAAGCTAAGATTAACCACACATTTTTACCAACATCAAACGCAGTTTTACATATCGCCCCTTAAATAACCTGACGCTATCTTATAGGATAACTGAGTAAAGCATGACCCGTTAATCACACAGATGAATATTGGGTAGCAGCCACAGTGCTCGACATGCTCACGTATCTTATAATTATAAAGTCAGGGATTTACCTATGTTTGATATCAAATCATTTTTTAAACGAGAAGTAGAAAAAAAACTCATTGATGTAGATGATTACATTTTTATGCCAGAACGCGTAGAGATGGAAATTGAAGGCGGTTCATTGAACTGTGTGTTAAACAGTGATGGGCGCGTAGATATTTTTTATAGTAAAGATGGCGTCACTGAGGTTAGTTCCGCTTCACGTAAGCATCCGTTTACCGCATTTGAAAAAGAGCTATATCACGGTATTTATGATGATGTTATCAACGATTTAATTAAGGAAGTAGACAAAATTATCGAGAGCTCTTCGAAATACTTCCGCCGCAGCCAATCGTTGCCTCTCACTGCTTCTATAACGTCTCAACCGTCTGAGACAGATAAGTTTTAGGCCAATCAGTAGAATTAAAATATCAGTAATAAAAAGGGTGCGCTATGTATAACGCACCCTTTTTATTACTTCTTGTTCTTATGAATAATGCGATTTATCTTCTATTGTACAAAGCTTGTATAGCAGCTTTGAATAGATTTTGCGACCACTTGTGCCACTAGCTGCGTGCGGTACTGAGAATCAACAGCGGCATTGCCCAATTCAACGATAGTGACTTGCTGCGGCGCTTGCTCACTCACACACCCACAAACGTTTGTTTTAACAGATTCTTGTTGTGCTTCAGTCATAGCAACACTTGCTACACGCCATGCATTTTGTTTTTCGATTTCACTACGGCATTGGTTGTCAATTGCCGCTTTAAAGACATTCATACCAATCTCGTTCGCAGTACCGATTGCGTTGCCAGTGGTATTGTTCACGCCACCAGTAGTTGTACATCCAGCCAAAGCAAAAGTTGCCAGCATAATCGTTGAAGCCACGATTTTTTTCATAAGTTAGTCCTTTAAGATGTCTGTAATAGATAAAGCTGTATATTATCAGTAAAACCTAGCAATGACATCATTAACCACAGTCGCATATTATTTCAGACGCCTACGACCTATAGGTGTAAGCGATAAAAAAGCCAGCTAAGTAATCACTTAACTGGCCTAATATAGACTAATCTATTCGGCTCGTTTATACGTTTTTGCCGTGTTCTTTTTGTTGAATGTCTTTTGCCAACTTATAGCATTCGTTGATATGGTCATTAGCGATTTTCTTAAAAATCGTGTAGCCCATAGTCGCAGCGACCAGTTGACCACCAAGTGGGATAAATTTGGTCACTTGTTTGGCGGCGATACGACCACCGAAACCTTGAATGGTTTTTTTGACGATACCGCGTGTCGCCATTAGACCAGCGAAATCTACGGTGCGGTCTTTTACTGCGCTCCAATGCACTTCACGTGACTCTAGGTTGATGGCTGACTGACGGTCTTCAATGAGACCAAAACGCTCACTAATCTCTGGAATCAATTGGGTCAACATACCCGCATCGACTGCAACATCGAAAAATGGTACTGGAACAATAGCTACACCAGCAGAAACTCTAGCGCGTTTTTTTACCATTCCCTGACATTCTTTTTTAACTTTATCAAGATCTAGGTTAGGGTCGATAGTATTTGGAAGTTTTTCGGCAACTGGTGTGGTTTTCATAAAGCGTCCTTATAAATAATTAAAATATAAATGATAAAAAGTTCAATAAATAACAAATTCTTCAGTTGCTTACTATTTTATGGATTTATGCGTGGCTTACAATCATTGCTTTGTAGCAAAATGAATGAAATTACTCACACTGTGCACCTTTTTTGTAAGTAATGAAATGAAGTTGGTTTGTATAAGCTATAGAAATGGCCGTATCAATTATCGCTAATTTACGGGCATTGCCTAATAGATTGTACAATGCTTAATGATATACAAAGGTAGTATAAATTGTCATTGTGACCCTCCACTAAAGCCAGTAGAATACGTTCATGCTAAATTTAACCCCCCGCTATACCAGCACTCGCATCGACGAGTTGCCCGCCGCGCTGCAACCACTTGCCGCTGAATCATTCACGCTTGCTCGTTTGTATGCAGGGCGAGGTATCACAACGCCTGATGAGCTGACGACCAGTTTAGCTGGTCTATTGCCTGCTGAGGCCCTGCACGGTGTCACTGAAGCTGTGTGTTTATTAGACCTGGCGATTGACGAGCGTCAGCGTATTCTAATCGTTGGTGATTTTGACTGTGATGGTGCAACCAGTACAGCACTAATGATGCGCGCGCTCACGAAGATGGGTGCAGTCGTTGATTTCCTAGTGCCAGATCGCTTTAAGTACGGTTATGGTCTGACGCCAGAGATTGTCGAGTTAGGTATTGAGACTTTCCAACCAGACGTGATAGTAACAGTTGATAATGGCATCTCAAGTCATGAAGGGGTAGCGCGTGCCCAAGCTGATGGTATCACAGTGATTATCACTGATCATCATCTCACGACCAAAGAGACGCCACCTGCGGAAGCGGTGGTCAATCCCAATCAGTTATATTGTGATTTTGCTAGTAAGGCACTGGTCGGAGTCGGAGTCGCATTTTATGTGCTCGGACGGTTAGCAAAGCTACGCCGTGAAGCTGGCAAGTCTACGGTACAGGTTAGCCAATATTTGGATTTGGTCGCCCTTGGCACGATTGCAGATGTTGGGGTATTGGATAAAAATAATCGTATCTTGGTACATCACGGATTATCAGCCATTCGTCAAGGCCGCTGCTGTATGGGGATATTGGCATTGCTTGAGCAAGCTGGCCGTGATCCTAAACAGCTTCATGCACAGGATTTTGGTTTTGTGTTGGGCCCACGTATCAATGCCGCTGGGCGCATGGATAATATGCGTATCGGTATCGAGTGCTTATTAACAGAAGACTGGAGTACGGCACAACGTTTGGCACAAGAGCTTGAGCAGTTGAATCGCACACGTCGTCATGTAGAGGGCGAGATGCGTGCGCAAGCTGATAGTATCGTACAAGCATTGGCTACTGAAGACGATAGTACGAGTAGTGCCAGCAATGATAATGCCAGTAACGATGAGACAATCGTTCAAGTTGTCTCTACTGCTAAAGCGAGCAATAGAGGCGCGCGTAGTATTATTCTATATAAAGACGACTGGCATCAAGGAGTCATCGGTATTGTCGCTGGTCGATTGAAAGAGAGTCACTATCTACCCAGTATCGTTTTTGCGCCAGCAGACACTGAGCATACAGATGAAGACAGCGTCATCAAAGGTTCAGCACGGTCTATCCCAGGTATACACATTCGTGATGCGATTGAACAAGTTGCTGAGCGCCACCCTGACTTAATCAGTCATTTCGGCGGGCACGCGATGGCAGCAGGTCTGACCTTAAAGCGCCGTAACTTTGAGGCATTTGTCACAGCCTTTAACGAAGTAATGGCTCAAATGGATGATGAGGTCTTTGCAGAGCAAAAATTCACCGATGGACCTTTGCAAGCGAGCGACTTTAGCTTATGGTTTGCTGAGCATTTAGCTGATGCCAGTATTTGGGGTCATGGATTTGCGCCACCTATATTTGACGGTGTGTTTGAAGTTCTGAGCTTTAAGGTTTTAAAAGACAAACATCTTAAGCTATCACTGCGCTATCCAGACGTTCAATATCCGATAGAAGCAATTTGCTTTAATTTTGACAATGAAGCTTGGGATTACCGTGCTAAGCAAGTCCATTTGTTATTTCAGCTAGATATCAATGAATGGAATAGCAAGCAAAGTTTACAGCTGATGGTCAAAGACTTGGCTGTGGTAGAGCAAGGCTAAGTCAACAATGCTAAAACGACAATACTAGACGCGCTCAAATATGGGCGCGTTGGCACTCTCATTCTTCACACCTATTTAGGCTAGTGTCAGTATTTCCATTCTATTGTTGGAAACTGCCAATCGTAACGAATAGCCAGCATACGCAAGGTAAAAATCGTACTCATCGTAGAAATGTCAGCTACCCAATTTGTAACGCCTAATTGCCTTAGAGCAAAGTACAAAACACCACCTGTTAACGCCGCAGTGATGTAAATCTCTTGCTGTAGTACCAACGGAATCTCGTTGCAAATCATATCGCGAATGATACCACCAACCACGATGGTAATCACACCCAGTAATAGTGCCACTGGCACATTGGCGCCCATGTCATCAGCAATCTTGATACCTATTAGTGTAAAGGCTGACAAACCAATGGTATCGGAAAGTTTGAGAAATTTATCCACGCGCCTTGAGTTTGGATGAAAAAATATCTGCATCGCTAGCGAAGAAATCGTAATAAGGGTCAGGTAGCTCATATCTACCATCCAGAATAATGGATGGCGATCTAGAATCACATCGCGTACTGTGCCGCCACCGATAGCGGTGACAATAGACACAAGCAGACAGCCGAAGACATCGAAGTTTTTGTGTTTGGCAAGTATCGTGCCTGAGATACTACAGGCGATAATACCGATCATATCAAATAAATATATCAAAGAGCCTGGGTCAAAAGTAGTGATCAGTACGGTAGGATCCAATACGATAGCCAACATAGGCAGTTCTCACTATTTTTAATTATCGTTAGTCAAACAAAAGCTACCTAAGCAGAGCTTTGCTCAATTAATCAATCTACAAGTCGTATAGAGGGCAGATGCCAGTCGAACCTAAGCGCTAGCATACGTACCGCAAATATGACAAATAACATAATAAATTCGTTGATACTGGCACTTACCCCAAAATATTGTAAGCACAAATAAGTCACGGACCCTGCGATACTGGCAGTAATATAAATCTCACGCTGTAGCACTAAAGGTATCTCATTACAGATGATATCACGTAGTAGACCACCAATAATGGCGGTCCAGACCCCCATCATAATAGCAATGAGAGGTGCCATGTCTAGGGTTAGGGCCACCTTAAAACCAATCACACTAAAAGCTGCCAGTCCAATGGCATCGAAAAGTTTTAATGCATTGTCAATCTTATGATAAAGATGGAAGAAGATTTGTAAGACAAGAGAGGTCACCGTGATAACGATCACGTAATTAAGGTCGGTCATCCAAAATAGAGGGTGACGGTCTAGAGCCATATCACGTAATGTGCCACCGCCGATAGCATTGACCATCGCCACCAAGATACAACCAGCGATATCAAAACCTTTATGCTGCGCCAGCAATGTTCCTGCAATCGCGCACGCAATAACGCCAACCATGTCCAACAAATATAATAGAATATCAGGAAAAATCAAAGCATTAACCATGGTTATATTGCCAAATCGTGATTATTAAAATGGTAGAGGTTGTTGTTTTAGCCATCTTTTGCAAACAGTATCAGTCCGACAATAATCAGCACGATACCGTCTAAACCCAAGGCTGAGGGAAGTGGATTACCCAGCAGAATCACATCATCGACTAAAGCAAAGATGATCTCACTTGCTTGAGGTTACTGCGTGCTCACGTGCATATAAGAACAGATTGGTCGCAGCCACGCCTGATAGCAGACCACTGATTGCCAATAGGGTAGCTAATCCATGGCACTCAACGTGTTCACACTTTTTGTTTGTTACTTGCTGATAGTTACTTGCCTTTGGCGTCTGCCCAAATGATTTTGTGTAGTTGCAGCTGAAAACGTACTGGCAAGGCATCAGCTAACATCCATTCCGCCAGTTCTCGCGCTAGTACAGGTACTTCAGGGCTGAGCTGTTCATCGCCATCATCTGCGACATTAAACATTGGAGAGAACCACACCGTACCGACCAATTTGTTTAGCTTGTGCTCGGTCAATTTAGTTTTTGCCCAGTCATAATCCTTACGATTCATAATGACGAACTTGATTTGGTCATGCTCGGTGAGATAGTTGAGATTTGACCATAAGTTTTTATCGACTTCGCCTGAGCTTGGCGTTTTGAGATCCATCACCTTGCTGACTGCTGGCGGCACGTGTTCTACTGTGAGTGCGCCTGCTGTCTCAAGAGATATCTCATAGCCATCACTCAGCAAACGTGTCATCAGCTCAATAGCATTCGGCTGTGCCAATGGTTCACCACCAGTCAGACAGATGCGCTTACATGGATAGCTTGCAATGGTTTCTATGATTGTTTCTAATGATTGGCGTTCGCCGCCAGTAAAAGCATACTCGGTATCACAATAGACGCAGCGCAGCGGACAGCCCGTTAGACGCACAAATATCGTCGGCAAGCCTGAGGTGATTGCTTCACCTTGTAAGGAATAAAAAATCTCAGTCAGACGCAATCCTGCTTCAGGGTCAGTGACAGGAATAGCGGCGGTGCGTAATAATGATTCACTCATAATATTTCAAATACAGTTAAAGGTCGATAAGGTGCTAAAGCATTTATCAATCGTAATAAAAAAGGCAGGGGATAGTACGGATGGTTTTGTGTTTGCATAAAGCAAAACTAAAAGAGGATTATAACGTAACACGTTATATTAAGCTGTAAAAAAGATGCTGGAGTCATTCTCCAGCATCTTCATATAAAACAATATTATTCAACAAACAACGGTACGTGCTAAATATTTAGGCTAAGCGTAATAGCTCATTTACTGATGTTTTTGCACGAGTTTGCGCATCAACTTTTTTCACGATAATTGCAGCGTATAAGCTGTGCGTGCCATCTTCTGACGGTAAGCTACCTGGTACAACAACAGAGCCTGCTGGTACACGGCCACGATGAATCTCGCCAGTTTCGCGATCATAAATGCGCGTCGATTGACCGATGTAGACACCCATAGAGATGACTGCGCCTTCTTCGACGATTACGCCTTCAACGATTTCAGAACGTGCACCGATGAAGCAGTTGTCTTCGATGATCGTAGGGTTTGCTTGCAATGGCTCTAATACGCCACCAATGCCAACGCCGCCTGATAGATGGACGTTTTTACCGATTTGAGCACATGAACCAACAGTTGCCCATGTATCTACCATGGCGCCTTGGTCAACATAAGCACCGATATTGACATACGATGGCATCAGTACTGCACCAGCTGCGATGAAAGAGCCTTTGCGAGCGATTGCTGGTGGTACAACACGTACGCCAGCTTCTTTGAACTGTGTCTCTGTCCAATCAGCAAACTTAGTCGGTACTTTGTCATAGAACTGCACATGCTCGCCAGCAGCTTGAACGTAGTTGTCGTTTAGACGGAAAGACAGTAATACCGCTTTTTTCGCCCATTGGTTGACAACCCATTCGCCATCTTTCTTTTCTGCAACGCGCAGGCTGCCATTATCTAGTTGCTCAAGCACTTGCTCAACCGCATCACGAACGTCTTGTGGCATAGTGCTTGGGCTATACTCGTTACGATTTTCAAAGGCTTGTTCGATGGTTTGTTGTAATGACATAAAAAATCCTAAAATAAATGAAAGGGAGATTAATCTTAATGTTATGGTTACTGACTTATATGACCCAGCCTGAAGTAAAACTTAAGGTATGGCTCGGTCCAAAAACTTGCTCGCTGTATTGTCGCCAATTTGGCCGCTTTTAGCAAACGCGTTGAAGACCTTATTGTGACAATATTGAATGAGTTGTTTTTAGATGTCTTCTTAGAACAACTCATTTATCATGATTTAATCGCCAGTCGTATTGGTCTCTATCCATTCTAAAATATCTTGATAGACAGTTTGTTTGTCTTTTTCATGCAATACTTCATGGCGCATATTAGGGTATAGCTGGATATCGACATGACTGAAATTAAGCTTGTCCAAACGCGTGACAACCCTACGTATACCGCGACCCATTTCACCGATTGGATCATCTTCACCGCTGATAAACAGCATCGGGAAGTTTTTGGCAATAGTAGTAGCCCAGCTTTTATTCAATCCAGTATCCATGAGCGTAAACAACGTCATAAAACCATTATTGGTAAAGTCAAAACCAGTCTGAGGATCGGCTTCATAGGCTTCAATGTTTGCAGTATTTTCACTGAGCCACGCAAACTGTGAGGATGAGTTGCGGTCAGGTAGTTGGCTGTTGAGGACTTTGTTCATTACCTTAGCAAATATTGTATTCGGCTGTCTTGGTGCGACTTTGGCCAGTAGTTTATTAATGGGTAATAAAACCTTGGCCAGTGGGTTAGCATTTGCTGAACCCATTAAGATGGCGCCTGTAAAATTGTGTGCATGATGTTTGAGTACATTACGCACGATAAACGACCCCATCGAGTGACCCATTACAAAATGCGGCACATCTGGATGACGGTCTTTTAGGCTATCTGCCATCACAATCACATCCTTTAATAACGACTGCACCGGATGTTCTTCACCAAAAAACCCGAGGTCGGCCTCGGTCTTGATAGTTTGTCCATGACCTAAATGATCGTAAGTTGCCACAGCAATACCATTGTCTGCCAAAAACTGTGCAAAATCACTATAGCGACCGCTGTGCTCTGCCATGCCATGCACAATTAGTAAAGTTGCGCTAATGTCGACGTCTTTGTTACTTGGTTCAAAAAAATCATGATGCAAGTAGTGAATATTATCAGAAGACAAAATATGATCGTTACTGGTATCGGTGTTGGTACTCATGTAAGGTTCCTTGATTACTTATAATTTTCATTAATGGTTTTGACAATGTTTCTCAAATAATGGGTCAAGCAGCGCAATTTATTATGCGGCTCTTATAGTGTCCTATTGTACTGGGCGATGATAAATAATTTCACCTTATTTTATGATTTTAATTCAGTGATACAAAATATCGTTCTCGCAATAACAAACAACGCAGTGAATATGGCTGAATCTGTATAAGCCACATAAGTCATTTACGCTCTTGCTGTGTACCCGCAACAGACTTGTCTTATTCATATGATACTTTTAAATGAGTTTTTAAAGTCATTTATATTAATAATCGTTCTATTAAACACTAACCAAACGCTTTGATAAAATCATCTATGACAAAATTTTCATCGAAAAAAATACTACTATTGGCAGGGGCAGGTCATGCCCATATTGGCATGCTGCGCCGACTTAGCGCAGAGCGCTTAAAGCAAACCGATACTACAGATGCAGATATTCATTTGATTAGTGAGCAACCACAAACAATCTATTCTGGCATGTTGCCTGGTTGGATGGCAGGGCATTATCAGCTGCATGATATCAGTATCGATATCAAATCGCTTTGTGCGCGAGCAGGTGTGCGCTTCGTTCAGCAGTCGCTTGTACAAGTAAACGCAGCCTCTAATAAAGTGGTGACGACTGGCGATGAACAAACGGATTTTGCCTATGATGTGTTGTCTCTAAATACGGGCGCAGATACGGACATGCGTTGGCTGTATGATCAAAATGATCACAGAAACAATAGTGTCGATAGAGATGTTGATGCTGGTACTGTAGGTAGCGATGCTAATACTGACGTGATTGCCATACGACCCTTATCGACCTTTATCACGCAATGGCAGCAGATTCTAAAGAATGCTCAACAATCTGAAAAGTATCAATTGGCTATTATCGGAGCAGGCGCGGCGGCAATAGAACTGGTCATGGCTGCCCAAGTTGCGCTACAGAAAATCAATCGTAATCATCAAGTGACATTAGTATGCGGTGAGAGTCTTTTATCAGGGTTTAACTCGGGCTTTCGTCAGCGGGTGGTCAAGCAGTTACATCGCCATGGTATTACGATAATTCGAGAACGAGCAACCGATTATTGTGATGGCAAACTGTCGACCACTCATAAATCATTGCCTATCAATGCTGTCATTGCTGCGACTGGCGTCATAGGGTCGGCCTGGACTGACTCTACGGATTTAGAAATCAAGGGAAATGGGTTTATCGCGGTAAACAATAAACAGCAGAGCGTCTCTCATCCTAATGTGTTTGCTGTCGGGGATGTGGCGACACGAGTCGATAAATACGTGGCGCATTCAGGGGTACACTCAGTACATGGTGGTGCCGTCGAAGCTGATAACTTATTGGCCTATCTAAAAGATAGCGTGATGAAAGGCTATCAGCCAAAGACTCGCACGCTATACCTGCTATCTTGCGGTGATAAATACGCTATTGGTAGTTGGGGTAACGTCAACCTACAAGGTCGCTGGGTATGGCATCTTAAGAAGTATATTGATAAGCGTTTTATCGAAGCTGATAAAGACTAATGAAGTTTAATGCTTATTTGGAATAAAAGACAAAATCCATATGTTTAGTTGTCAATAGTTATTGATAATCAGGTATGATTGATTAGATAAACCATAAAGTAGGTAAATAATTTTTAAGCTGTAAATTTTCAAAATAAACAGTAAAAGCAATGCGCTACCTTCTTTATTCATAAAACTAAATTTATATTGCTATCCTTTTTTAGTTGTACTGCTAACAGGATTTTAGACCACTATGAAATCAACTATCGATTTACTTGAGCATACTGATTTTCCAGCGATAAAACGACGTCAACTAACGATATTGCAAGTCAACATGGGCTACTTATGTAACATGTCCTGCGTACATTGTCATGTAGCCGCCAGCCCTTATCGTACCGAGATGATGTCACGTGAATTGGTTGAGTTGATACCAAAGGTATTGCAAGCACAAGACATCGATACGCTTGATTTGACGGGTGGTGCGCCTGAGATGCACGAGGATTTTAAGTATTTGGTTAAGGCTGCTCGAGCATTGGGTGTCAAAGTGATAGACCGTTGTAATCTGACAATCCTCATGGAGGAGGGTTATGAGGATATGGCGCAGTTTTTAGCAGATAACCAAGTTGAAGTGGTGGCCTCTTTGCCTTGTTATTCCCTAGAAAATGTAGATAAGCAGCGCGGTAAAGGCGCATTTGACGACAGTATATTGGGATTACAAAAGCTCAATCAGTTGGGCTATGGCAAGCCTGATTCGGATTTAACGTTAAACTTAGTCTACAACCCACAAGGTGCGACATTGCCACCCAATCAAGAGCAGCTTGAAGCGGATTATAAGCATGAGCTAAAAGCGCACTTTGCTATTGAGTTTAATCATCTATTTGCCCTAACCAATATGCCTATTCAGCGTTTTGGCGCGGTGCTATTGGCAAAGAAACAATTCCATCCGTATATGGATTTGCTCAAAGCCAACTATATGGCTGCTAATTTGGCCGAGGTTATGTGTCGCTCGACCATTAGTGTTAATTGGTTGGGTGAGCTATTTGATTGTGATTTCAATCAGCAGTTAGAAATTCCTGTACCAAACAAGTCACGGCGACATCTAAGTGATTTGTTAACGCAAAATCCTTCTGGTGATGACATTGCCATTGCGGATCATTGCTATGGTTGTACAGCAGGACAGGGAAGTAGCTGTGGTGGTGCATTAGAAGAAGCAGTAGAGCCCGCGCTAATAGACACACCTTAGCAGTTTTAATATAAGTACTTTTAAAGTAGACAAAAAACAACCTAGACAAAAACAATCAGTGTAAACGGAGTAAGCCTTATGTCAGTATTTAATCTTTCAGCGAAGACGTTGTTCGCACAACCAGTGATTGCCACGACTATTTTATTAGCAAGCGTGGCCGCTCATGCTGACTTTAACCATCAGAGCTGGGATAGCTTATTAAATAAGCACGTGACCATGACCAATGGTGGTAAAGCTTCAGTGGTCAATTATGCTGGCATGAAGGCAGATAAAAGTAAGCTGACAAGCTATCTGGAGGCAACAAGCAAGGTATCTAAATCAGAGTTCAATCGTTGGAGTAAAAACGAGCAGTTGGCATTTTTAATCAATGTTTATAACGCTGGTACGGTTGATTTGGTGTTGACGAAATATCCAAACGTCAAATCTATCAAAGATATTGGCGGATTATTAGGGTCGCCATGGAAGCAAGATTTTGTTTCGGTACTCGGCAAGACGCGCTCACTTGATGATATCGAGCACAATCTGATTCGTGGTTCTAAACGCTATAACGATCCGCGCATTCACTTTGCGGTCAATTGTGCCAGTATTGGTTGTCCTGCTCTGCAAGATGATGCCTTTACCGGCAAGCGTTTAGACAGTCAATTAGAGCAGGCAACTTCTAAGTTTTTGGCCGATAGGAGCCGCAACAGTCTCAAAGGTAATACGCTAAGAGTGTCGCCAATTTTTAAATGGTATAAAGAAGATTTTGCAACCAATTGGCGCGGCACAAAAAATTTGGCAGGGTTTTTGGGTCGTTATAGCTCGTCATTAGGGTTGAGTAAGGCTCAAACAGCAGATCTCAAGCAAGGCAAAATAAAAATAAGCTATACCGATTACAACTGGAATTTGAATAAAAAATAAACCAGTTTCTAATCCTTATTAGTTGACTAATGTGACGGTATATCTATTGAATCTCTCTATCATCGTTCCTTTATTAAATGAAGCGGATAACTTGCCTAAGCTCGTGGCTCACATAGCTAGCCTCGATCCGGCACCGCAGCAAGTAATATTGGTCGATGGAGGTTCGGTAGATGACTCAGTTACGGTCGCCAACAGCTTGCTCAAACGTACAGAGACTGCTCAGTCAGTTATCAAATGGTATGTTATTGACTCTACAGCTGGACGTGCTCAGCAAATGAATATGGGCGCTATATTAGCCACGGGTGATGTGTTGCTATTCTTACATGCTGATACCGAGCTACCAGCTGACGCGATAGATAATGTTCAACAAGCAATGGCTCAGTATGACTGGGGACGTTTTGATGTGCGTTTAGATAGCCGTGATCCATTGTTAAAAATCGTGGGACTAATGATAAATCAGCGCTCACGCCTAATGAGGATAGCCACTGGCGATCAAGCAATATTTATCAAAAAGTCTGTATTCGAGCAGATTGGTGGCTATCCTAATCAGTCATTAATGGAAGATATCGAGCTGTGTAAACGGCTAATAAAGATTGCTCGACCAGCTTGTCTAAAAAGTAAAGTTACGACCTCAGCGAGGCGTTGGCAGCAGCATGGCACATGGCAGACGATTTTTTTGATGTGGCAGCTGCGCTTTGATTATTGGTGCGGCGTATCGCCTGACGTTTTAAAGCAACGCTACTACAAGTCGTAAAGTTATTTGTTTTATTAATATGGTGGGTAAGATAAGAAAGCGTCCATACTGATGCATTCGACCGATTGAGAGACAGTTATAGTGACAACTGATTCATTTGCAGGACATCAGGATACTTGCATCATTATTTTTGCAAAGTATCCAGCGCCTAATAAGGCAAAAACCCGTTTGCAGCCAGCGCTAGGGGTAGAAGGTGCTGCAGGTATGGCGAGGCAGTTGCTGCTACATAGTATCGATCAGGCTATTGATACTGGCTTTTCCGTTGAGTTATGTGTGAGTCCAGTACCAACAGATTCATGCTGGCAAGCATTTGATTTGCCCAACTCGCTGCGCTGGTCTGCTCAGACTGATGGTGACTTGGGTTTGCGTATGTTGGTGGCCAGTCAGCGCGCACTGCAACATTTTAAAAAGGTTGTGTTAGTTGGTACGGACTGTCCTAGCCTCACGGTATCGTGTATTCAAACAGCGGTAAGGCAATTAGATCAACATGATACGGTCATGGTTCCAGCGACTGATGGTGGTTATGTGTTGTTGGGGTTTAAGCAAGTTGATAGCAGCCTGTTTTCGGATATTACCTGGAGCACTGCCAGTGTAGCCGCTGTCACTAAGCAGCGCATAGCAGCATTAGGTTGGACACTGGCGTTATTTGATCCTTTACATGATATTGATGAGCCAAAAGATCTAAAACATTTACCGTCAGGCTGGCTAGATTCTCATGTCAATATTAAAGTCGATGGCAGTTGATAATTGACAATCAGGTTAATAAATTCGCTAAGGTAGTTGTATATTCTAAGATCGTTTGATAAGTCTTTTAACCGGATGGCACATTCAATAAGGATATTGTTATGCATGACGTCGTACAGGATTACTATGGTAAAGAGTTACAGAGTACCGATGATTTAAAGACTTCAGCTTGTTGTGATATTAGCAATATGCCTGAATGGCTCAAACCACTACTGGCAAATATTCATGATGAGGTACTGAGTCGCTACTATGGCTGTGGTCTAGTATGCCCTGCATTGCTGGAAGGCTGCCGAATTTTGGACTTGGGTAGTGGCTCAGGTCGAGATGTCTATGCATTAGCACAGCTGGTTGGAGAGAGTGGGTACGTAGTTGGTGTCGATATGACCGATGAGCAGCTGGCCGTTGCCAAACAGCATCAAGCTTATCATGTCGATAAGTTCGGTTATGATAATGTGACATTTTTGCATGGTTATATCGAGAAGCTAGATGAATTAGATCTGGCGGCTGGTAGCTTTGATATCATCGTCTCAAACTGCGTTATTAATCTATCACCAGATAAAGCGGCAGTCATGGCCAGTGTGCAGCGTCTGCTTAAACCTGGCGGTGAGTTTTATTTTTCTGACGTTTATGCCGATCGCCGCATCCCGCAACACCTAATTGAAGATCCAGTTTTATATGGAGAGTGTTTGAGTGGCGCATTGTATTGGAAGGATTTTAACCGTTTGTCACGAGATGCAGGACTCTTGGATCCTCGCCTAGTTGAAGATCGCCCACTTGAGATTACAGACCCTGTGTTGGCGGCTAAAATTGGTGATATTCAGTTTTACTCTGCGACTTACCGCTTATTTAAAATTGACTCGCTTGAGGATGCTTGCGAAGATCATGGACAAGCGGTCGTATATAAAGGAACTATCGAGCAGTCTCCGCATCGGTTTGATCTCGATAAACATCATGCTATCGAAGCTGGGCGCGTGTTTCCAGTATGTGGTAATACGTTCCGAATGCTACAAGAGTCGCGCTTTGCGCCGCATTTTGATTTTATCGGTGATGACAGTCGTCACTACGGGATTTTTGCAGGTTGCGGTGAGCTAATGCCGTTCAATCAACCTATGATATCGGCAGCTGGCTTGGGCGGTTGCTGCTAATACCAAAGTTATGTACTGAGTATATATTTCAAACATATATGATAAATTACAAAAAAGGCCATTATTTCAGATAATGGTCTTTTTTTGATACGACTAAAGACAGCCTATTAAAGTTAAACCGATTAGCAGTAGTCATTCAAAGCAGAGAATACGCATCCAGATTACGGCAGCAAGGCGGCTAATCTGATCTTGGTCTGCTCGTCCATCGTATCTATAGGTGTGACTAATGCCTGCGCAAGGGCATTATGAGCGATTGAATCAGGCAGTTCAGCGGCAATCAAAGCCACTGCTTCCTGTATCACTTTTTGTGCATTATCCGCATTTTTCATCAGGTTCTTTATGGCATAGTCGGCACTGACGGCTTCTTCAGTCGGATGCCAACAGTCAAAGTCTGTCACCAGAGCTAACGTAGCATAAGCAATACTAGCCTCACGAGCCAATTTGGCTTCTGGCATATTTGTCATACCAATGATATCTGCCTGCATTTGACGATAGCATTCCGACTCTGCCCGAGTTGAAAACTGAGGGCCTTCGATACAGATATAAGTTGCTTTAGAATGGATGTTGCCTTCTACAATATCTGCTTGGTCATAAGCGCGCGTCAAGAGTTCTGCTAAAGCTGGACATAATGGGTCTGCCATTGACACATGAGCGACGGCACCCTCACCGAAGAAGGTACTCACTCGGTGTTTGGTCATATCAATCATTTGATCAGGCACGACCATATCTAACGGCTCAAGATGCGCTTGCAATGAGCCAACTGCTGATACAGAAACGATATAACGCACCTCTAGAGTTTTTAGCGCATAGATATTGGCTCGATAAGGCACTTCGGATGGGGTTAGTCTATGGCCCTGACCATGCCGTGTCAGAAACGCGACAGTTATTCCTTCTAATTCACCCAAGACAATATCATCAGAGGGGCTGCCGTAAGGCGTCTGTATCGTCACACTGCGTTTGTTGGTCAGTGACGACATTTGATAGAGACCACTACCACCGATGATAGCAATATCAGCAGATAATGGTGCCAGTACTTCCGTGTTAGGTATTGTCATAAGGACTATCCAAATGGGTTGATAAAAGAGAGGCACAAACTAGCGCCATGTAATACCTATGAACCAAAAAATAGGTTAGATAAAATATAGCAGAACTTTTGTCCTTGTGGTTGTAAATTGAAAGTTCTTATTGAGTTGACCTAGATAAAATATCCTCAGAAATACTGCACCATAGCGGTACTTATTAGATATCGATAAAGGTTTACAATAGCGTGGATTCTTGTAATAATATTAAATTATTGAAACAATGTTTTGCATAGCAAAACAGGCGAGCGTTAGTTAAATCAGTAAATAATGAGCATTTTCTCAGACAGCCTTAAATATAAGATATTGAAAGAAAAAGAGAAAGTAAGCCAAGGTTTATTTATTGATAGAATTACTATATTATTACTCGTCTGTAACGTATTTATGTATAAATACGAATATTGTCAAACGTATAAAATCGATTATTTCAAGGATGAATTCCATGCTTAACTCTTTAAAGTCTCCATTGCTATTGTCAGCTATGCTAAGTGCCACGCTAGGTCTGGCAGCATGTTCAGAAAGCAGTGAGAGTACTGCCACAGAAAGTACTGCAACCGATAGCGCCGCTACTGCAGCAGATAAGCTAGATACAAAATTCCTTACCATCGCTACTGGTGGTGCATCTGGTCCCTACAACATCATTGGCACTTCATTATCTGAAGTCTATGTCAAAACTTTTGGGGTAAACTCAAAAACTCAAACTACTGGCGCATCAGTTGAAAACGTCAATCTATTGACCCAAGGCAAGGTCGATATGGTTTTGGCACTGAGTGACGTGGTCACGGATGCTGTCGAAGGCAAAAACAACTTTGAGCAGCCAATTACTAACATTCAACAGATTGCTGTTCTATACCCTAACGTCGTACAAATCGTGACCTCAAAGGACTCTGGCATCAAAAACATTGAAGATCTACGAGGCAAGCGTATTGCTGTGGGTGATCAAGGCTCTGGTACCGAAGTAAATGCTCGTACTTTACTTGAAGGGTTTGGTATCACATATGATGATGTTACTGTTGATTATCTGGGCTTTGCTGAAGCCGCTGATGGTATGAAAGCAGGTAAAATTGAAGCGGCATTCTTTAGTAGTGGTCTACCAAATTCATCTTTGATGGAGCTAGAGCAGGGCTTGGATTTACAGATTGTCACTATCAACCAAGACACGTTAAAAGAAATTATTGCGACCAAGCCTTACTTCAAAACTTTTGAGATTCCAGCCGATACTTATGGTAACGAAGTAGCGATTCCAACTGCAGCAATCATGAATGCACTATTGGTTAGCTCTGATTTATCTGAAGATGATGGTTATAAATTAACCAAAGCATTGTTTGAAAACTTGGACGGTCTAAAGACAGCTCACCAAGCGGCCAATGATATCAGTTTAGAAACTGCTAATAACGGTATGGTCGCTCCAATTCATCCTGGCGCTAAAAAGTACTATGACGAACAAGCAGCCAAATAATTCGCTATGGCTATCAACTGGCGCGGCATTTATTGCCGCGCTGGTTTTTTTTACGCTATGGACAGGCTTTACGCTTCAGTCTGTCGTTGAAGTGCGAGTCGCAGGCGTAGATGGTGCTGACGATAAAATTTGTTACTTTGTCGAGCCTGAGTTTCAGCTACGTTGGATACATTCAGTAGAAAAACAGTGGTGGGAAGAGCAGTATCAACGCATAGACGGCAGTAGTCCAGAGAATGCTGAGCTGTTACTAACTACCACTTATTTTGAAGCATTCGGTGCGGGGACACCCTCCACTGAAATGCTTGCTCCTATACAAAAGCCTGGCTATCTGGGTTATCAAATCAACGAAAAGCTACCTCGCCTTAACTGGGTCATATCTAGACTGACCAAGGGTGAAATAGATTATGGTGGCCATCGTTTCTTGATTCACCAATGGGTGCCAGACTATTCTGAAGTAGTAATCATGCCCAAGACGTATGATTTAATTGATAGATTTAAAAAGGACTTTTGTCATGAACTCCCAAGTGACGGATCAAGGTAGTGTGAATACTACGCCAGATGCTGACATTGATAAAGATGCTGATGCTGTCAACCGAGCGGTATTGGAAAAATATGACCGAGAGTCAATCACGCGCCATATTACTCAAGGACCAGTAAAATATTTTATTGCTGGTATTTGTATCCTTTACTCACTCTTTCACTTATATATCACCTTTAATCCGATGCCAGCTTTACTTCAGCGCTCTGTACACGTGGCTGTTGGTTTTGCATTGATATTCCTAATTTTTCCAGCTAGCAAGAAAAGCAGCCGTAAGCGAGTCGCATGGTATGACTGGATATGGTTTGTTCTATCTTTGTCTGGTATGGGTTACCTCATTTATGAGTATCAAGATATTGTGACCTCACGCGGCGGTATGGCAAATCAGATGGATGTGATATTTTCACTGATTACCGTGGTATGTGTGCTAGAAGGCAGTCGCCGTATTACAGGTTGGATTTTACCAATCTTAGCAGGCATATTTTTGGCCTATCCATTTGTCAGTCATATGGACTTTATGCCTGATCGATTGCTGACTCGCCCTTATGATATGGGTGATATCTTCGGTCAGTTATTCCTAAAAACGGAAGGTTTGTATTCTGTTGCGATTGGTGCGTCGGTCACCTTTATTTTCTTGTTCATCCTTTTCGGTGCGTTTCTAGCGCGTTCGGGAATGGGCCAATTATTTAATGATTTGGCATTGGCAATTGCCGGTCATAAAAAAGGCGGTCCTGCAAAAGTAGCGGTGATCTCTAGTGGCTTTATGGGCAGTATCAATGGCTCAGCTTTATCAAATGTCGTTAGTACGGGTGCCTTTACCATTCCGCTGATGAAAAAAGTCGGCTATCACAAAGATTTTGCAGGTGCGGTGGAAGCGAGTGCTTCGGTTGGTGGACAGATTCTGCCACCGATTATGGGTGCTAGTGCGTTCATTATGGCTGAGACAACAGGCTTGCCGTATAGTACGATTGCCTTGGCGGCACTGTTGCCAGCTGTGCTGTACTATGTAGGCGTGATTGCTCAGGTGCATTTCCGCGCTGGACGTCGCGATCTAAAAGGTATTGCCAAAGACAGCTTACCAGCAGTAAAAGAGGTGTTGAAAGCACGCGGTCACATGCTATTACCGATTGTTTTTTTGATTTTCTTATTAATCAGAAACGTGCCTGTGGGTTACGCAGCGGCTTATACCATTGGCTTTACTGTGCTGATCAGTATGCTACGTGCTGAGACTCGCATGGGGTTGTCTGACATTTTAGGCGCATTAGAAGATGGGGCGCGTCAGTCGCTAGCGGTCATGGCTGCTTGTGCGGTCGTTGGTATTATCATTGGGGTTGTTAGTTTGACCAGCTTTGGTACAGTAATGACCTCATCTATTGTGACGCTAGGCGCAGGATCACTATTCTTCACGCTTATTTTAACGATGCTAGCGTCGATGGTATTGGGTATGGGATTACCGTCTATTCCTGCCTATATCATTACGGCAACGATGGCTGCTCCAGCATTGGCAGGTTTTGATATTCCAATCTTGTCAGCGCACATGTTTGTTTTCTACTTTGGTATCTTTGCCAATATTACACCGCCTGTGTGTCTCGCCGCCTTTGCAGGTGCGGGTATATCCGGTGGTGATCCGATGAAGACAGGTTTCTTGTCTCTCAAACTTGCCCTCGCTGGTTTTATCGTGCCGTTTATGTTTATCTATAATCCAACGATGCTGATGATAGACCCAACAGGTTTGGCAGTAACAGCAAAAGACTTCCCATTGCCGCCAATTGTGGAAATCATTACGGTAGTAGTGACATCGATAACTGGGGTGCTTGCGTTAAGCTCAGCGCTTGAAGGGTACTTTAGAGGCGGTATGAATACGGTAACTCGTGTTATCTTGACGGTCGGTGCTTTACTATTGATCTATCCTGAGATGGTCACAGGTATTATCGGTGGGGTGATTGTTCTTGGTATTGCTTTATTTAATATAAAAACAGCTGGAAAGCCGACGCCAACTTTAACCGTGTAAAGTATTGGGTTTAAATCTTTTATAGAGCTATTAAAGCTAAAAAAGGGTGAATAACAAGTTTGTTATTCACCCTTTTTATATTGCTAGCAACTATCTTAGTAGATGTTTTAGCGACAGTTATTCACAAGCACTTTCACATCACTGTACTGCTAAATTAGCCTCTAAGGTTAGCAGCCAAGTTTGCCTTCAGCTTCTAGCGCTTTTTTACTGCGGATAGGTGCTGGGCAATCTTCGCCATAATATTGACGATCTGCAAAGTAGCTTGAGCGTACCATTGGACCTGCCCAGATGCTAAAGAAGCCAATCTTTTTGCCGTAGTCCATATAGCGTTGGAACTCGTCTGGATGGACATAACGATCGACAGGTGCGTGGTTTTTACTAGGCTGTAGATACTGACCAATCGTAATCATATCCACGTCATGTGCTTTTAGATCATCGAGTAGTGCATAAACCTCTTCTTCGGTTTCACCCAAGCCAACCATAAAGCCGCACTTGGTTGCGATATCAGGACGGCGTTCTTTATAAATCTTAAGCAAATCTAGTGAATGCTGATAGTCAGAGCCTGGACGGAACGCTTTATATAAACGTGGTACAGTTTCGATGTTGTGGTTGAATACATCTGGCGCTGTCTCTGTCAGTAAATCCAATGCAATATCCATACGGCCACGGAAATCTGGTACTAGGATTTCAATCAAGCAGTTTGGGCTAAGTGCTCTTGATTCATTCAGAACTTCTACAAAATGCCCAGCACCGCCGTCTTTGAGATCATCACGATCGACAGACGTAATTACTGCATACTTAAGCTGTAGGCCTTCGATAGTCTCAGCGGTATGACGCGGCTCATCCTTGTCTAGCTCATTTGGACGACCATGGCCGACATCACAGAATGGGCAGCGACGAGTACAGATATCACCCATGATCATAAAGGTCGCTGTACCATCAGCGAAGCACTGCGGCAGGTTAGGGCAGGCGGCTTCCTCACAGACAGTATAGAGCTTTTGTTCACGTAAGGTTGCTTTGATACGAGCAACTTCAGCAGGCGAGGACATTTTTACCCGAATCCAATCAGGCTTTTTCTTTGCCTCAACAGTCGGGATGACCTTAATTGGGATACGTGCAACTTTGTCATAGCCACGCAGCTTTTCGCCTTGAATGGCTTTTTTTGGTTTGGCCCTAGCAGTAGGTACATGTGTTTGTACGGCAGTTGTCATAATAGAGTTATCTCTTAACCCTTTATATTATAAGGGTTTATGGAATTATCAGAATGTTTTATGAGTGTAGATATTATAGCAGAAATTTGGTCGTCAACTTTTAAACAATATTGTTAAGATTACGATTTCGTTAAGGTTACTACGATTGCTTTGACGACCATAGTTTTAAATATCTATATCAATTTCCATCTCATTCAGTACATCTATGGCGGCGCGAAATGCTTCTTGAGTGGCGGGTGCACCGCAATACGGCAAGCTGTGCATCAGCACCTCTCTAATCTCAGCGACACTAGCGCCATTATTAATGGCGCCGCGTATATGACCTTTCAACTCGCTTGGGCTTTTTTGGGCGATTAAAAAGGCAATGGTGATTAATGAGCGATACTTGCGCGGTAATACTGAGTCATCTTGCCAAGTACTGCCCCAAGCATGTTCGATAATCCAGTCTTGTAGCGGCTGGGTAAACCCTGTGGCAGCATCAAGTGAGCGTTTCACGTGTTGCGCACCCATGACCTCGGTACGTACCTTGAGACCCTTGTCATAATTAGTATTATTGTCCGTATTGCTATCACTCATACCGTCTCCTTAATATTGTGTCAACTCGACTGCTAATGAATCGATATTGCTACGTTTTTTTAAGCCAAATGTTGTTGAAGTTATTCGTTACAAAAGCGTATAACAGTCATATGGTGACTTTTAGTCATAAAGCAAGTGCTTATTGATAAGCGTAAACAGGCAAATACCAGTTATAATAAGCGCTACAATCATATTATTGATGCCACTATTTTTATAATAAATGTTCAATATGGCCTTACTATGCGCCTTTTCAGAGCTGAGCCATTAACATTTAAAGCGTTTTAAGATATGATTGCACGGATAATTATTACCTATAGTATATAGACGAAGGCTGTCATGCTGACTACCCACGTAATGTGCTAAACCCAACTGACGAGGACGACTATTGTGTTAGAAGCTTATCGTAAACATGTCGAAGAACGTGCTGAGCTAGGAACTGTACCCCTACCATTGAACGAGAAACAAGTGGTAGAGTTGGTTGAATTGCTAAAAACCCCACCTGCAGGCGAAGATGCGTTCTTGATGAACCTCCTAGAAAACCGTATCCCTGCTGGTGTTGACCAAGCGGCATACGTTAAAGCAGCGTTTTTGGCTGCGATTTTGAAAGGTGAAACATCATCACCTCTTATCAGCAAGAAAAAAGCGGTCGAAATCCTAGGTACGATGCAAGGTGGTTACAACGTACAGCCACTAGTTGCTGCACTAGATGATAGCGAAGTTGCTCAAGACGCTGCTGAAGCATTGAAAAAGACTTTGCTAGTATTTGACGCGTTCAATGACGTGACTGAAAAAGCAGAAGCTGGCAACGCTATTGCTAAAGAAGTGATCCAGTCTTGGGCTGACGCAGAATGGTTCTTGAACCGCGCTGAAGTACCAGCAAAAACCACTTACACGACGTTTAAAGTCACTGGCGAGACCAATACGGATGACTTGTCACCTGCGCAAGACGCATGGAGCCGTCCTGACATCCCATTGCATTCACTAGCCATGCACAAAAACTCTCGCGACGGCATCAATGCTGACGAAGAGGGCGTTGTTGGCCCAATGAAGCAAATCGAAGAGCTGAAGCAAAAAGGTCATCAGTTGGCGTATGTTGGTGATGTCGTTGGTACGGGTTCTAGCCGTAAGTCTGCAACCAACTCAGTATTGTGGTTGATGGGTGAAGACATCCCTAACGTGCCAAACAAACGTGGTGGCGGTCTAGTATTGGGTAACAACATTGCTCCTATCTTCTTCAATACGATGGAAGACTCTGGCGCATTGCCAATCGAAAAAGTCGCTGTCGATAACTTAAATATGGGCGATGTATTTGACATCTATCCATACGAAGGCAAAATCACTAAGCATGATTCTGACGAAGTATTATCAACGTTTGAATTGAACTCACCAACGTTGCTCGATGAAGTTCGTGCTGGTGGCCGTATTCCATTGATCGTTGGTCGTGGTTTGACTAACCGTGCTCGTGAATACATGGGTCTTGGTCACTCAGACGTCTTTGCTAAGCCAGAAGAGCCAGCTGATACTGGTAAAGGCTTCACGCTAGCACAGAAAATGGTTGGTAAAGCTTGTGGTCTAGAGGGCGTACGTCCTGGTATGTACTGTGAGCCTAAAATGACAACGGTCGGCTCTCAGGATACGACTGGTCCGATGACGCGTGATGAGCTAAAAGACTTAGCATGTTTGGGTTTCCAAGCAGACTTAGTGATGCAGTCATTCTGTCACACCGCTGCTTATCCAAAGCCAGTTGACGTTGAGACTCAGCACACACTACCTGACTTTATCATGAACCGTGGCGGTGTAAGCTTACGTCCAGGTGATGGTATCATTCACTCATGGTTGAACCGTATGCTACTTCCAGATACCGTGGGTACTGGGGGCGATTCACATACTCGTTTCCCAATGGGTATCTCGTTCCCAGCGGGTTCTGGTCTAGTTGCTTTCGCAGCTGCAACTGGTGTAATGCCACTTGATATGCCTGAATCTGTTCGTGTTCGTTTTGTTGGTGAGCGTCAAGCTGGTATCACTCTACGTGACCTAGTACATGCGATCCCTTATCAAGCGATCAAAGAAGGTTACTTGACGGTTGATAAGAAAGGTAAAATCAACGAGTTCAACGGCCGTATTCTTGAGATCGAAGGTCTAGAAGACTTGACCGCTGAGCAAGCGTTCGAACTATCTGATGCCTCAGCTGAGCGTAGTGCTGCTGGCTGTACTATCACATTGTCTGAAGACTCAGTAACTGAGTACCTAAACTCAAACATCACGCTGCTTAAGTGGATGATTTCAGAGGGTTATGGCGATGCACGTACTATTAGCCGCCGCGTTGAGCAAATGCAAGAGTGGTTGGCTAATCCAAGCCTCATGCGTGCTGACGACGATGCTGAATACGCTATCGACATCACTATCGATATGAGCGAGATTAAAGAGCCTATCCTTTGCTGTCCGAACGATCCAGATGATGCTAAGACACTAGCCGACGTCGCTGGCGATACCATTGATGAAGTATTCATTGGTTCATGTATGACTAACATCGGTCATTTCCGTGCCGCTGGTAAATTGCTACAAGACGTACCAGCAGGAAGCCTGAAGACTCGTCTATGGATTGCACCACCTACCAAGATGGATGCACGCCAGTTGATGGAAGAAGGTTACTACAATGTTTACGCTCAAGCTGGCGCTCGTACTGAAATGCCAGGTTGTTCACTATGTATGGGTAACCAAGCACGTATCGCACCGAAATCTACTGCGGTATCGACTTCAACCCGTAACTTCCCGAACCGTCTAGGTCAAGGCGCTAACGTATACCTAGCTTCTGCAGAGCTTGCAGCAGTCGCAGCGGTACTTGGTAAACTGCCGACTAACGATGAGTATCAGCAGTATGCTGGCATGCTAAACAGCATGGGTGATGAAGTCTATCAATACATGAACTTCGACCGTATGGAAGACTATACTGAAGAAGCAGACAAAATCAACGTTGCTCAGTTGACCTAATCTTGAGTATATAAGCTTTTAAGGTTAGAAGCTGTATATGTAAAACTTCATATTCAAAATAGAAGAACCCCGTATCGTCATGATGCGGGGTTTTTTGTTAAAAAACCTAAGATAAATATAGTTGATTCGATTCAAAAAAGAGATAAAGCAACCGAGTACAGATGTATATGTGTTACTTCAAGCGAGGTTGACGCTGTCACTCTTTTATAGAGGATTGACGATAGTATTTATTTACAAACTTTTATTGAGTAACTATAATCAAAGCCAATTATTGATCATACTAATTGACGATTTCTACCTTTCACGACTGAGACAAAAAGCCCTATGGAAAATAATATCAAGCTTGATAAATCGACACCGCCGCCACTGCCTAGATCTACGATGGCTAACAATCATAGTGCTGAAGCGAACTATGGCATCATTGACTGGTTTAAAAAGGGCATGAGAAATTATACAAATTTTTCGGGCCGCGCTCGCCGTAAAGAGTATTGGTATTTTTTCCTAGTACAAGTGGGTGTGATGATTGCGGCAATGCTGCTAGACGCAATAGTATTTAGCTCAGAGACAGGTTTGTTTTATATAGTGGCCGTGCTTGGTTTGTTTTTGCCTGGTCTTGCCGTGACTATCCGCCGCTTACATGATACTAGCCGCTCAGGATGGTGGTTTCTGATAGGGGTAGTGCCACTGATAGGTTCTATTATATTATTGGTATTCTTAGTGAGTAATACCAAACCTGAAACCAATAAATGGGGTCTGCCAGCAAAATAGTCTGGACTCAAACAGGTGCTAAACATTAATAAAGCTGCTTACGTCTGTTTACAAATGTGCTCAATGATTTTTTGACCTATTTCTGTATAATGTATGGGCAGGCAGAAACCGTGGCTATGCACTTGACCTCTCTTTTCTAACTCGGGACGGACCGATACTTTGGTACGCACTTATGTGCCTTGGAGTCTTGGTTGATGACCTTATCACCGCTTAAACGTCGCTTAGTTTATGTGACAGCTTTCGAAATCATCGCGATTATCTTATCTACCCTAATATTGATGAAACTCAGTCATAGCGACGCATCAGAGTCCCTACCTGTGGCTGTCTTGATGTCGGTGGCAGCCGTCATTTGGAACTTTATATATAATACTGTTTTTGAAGCATGGGAACGTCGCAGGCGTATTGTACGTCGTACGTTATGGATACGCAGTGCTCATGCTCTCGGTTTTGAAGGCGGGCTAGTATTGATCTGCTTACCACTGTATATGATTTGGTACGATGTTGGTCTAGTAAAAGCCTTTATGATGGAAGTCGCGCTATTGCTGTTTTTCTTAGTTTACACTTTTACATTTACTCTGGTTTTTGACAAGGTGTTCACTTTGCCTAATCATTCCAAACCTGCGACCGCTTATTAATTAAAGATATTGACTAAAAAAGGGCTACCATATTGGCAGCCCTTTTTTATGGTATCACTATAGACTGTCTAATCGAAACAAGTTCAGCTGTCCGATTGAATAACTTACTGACGTGTTATTTACCTTGATAAACAGGCTTACGCTTTTCGATAAAGGCGCTAACCCCTTCGATAAAATCATCAGTTTTTGCCATCGTCGTCTGTTGTTCAACTTCCATATCTAGCGCATTGCTTAAACCAGCAAAAGCATGCACATTGAAGCTCTCTTTCATAGATGCTAAGGCTTTACCTGGTAGTTGACTCAATCGTAGCGCCAATGCTTGTACAGTGGCTTCTAGCTCGTCAATACTTACTACGTTGTTCACTAGATTTAAACGCGCCATATCTTCTGCTTTGAGTTTATCACCCAGCATCACAAGCTCAGTGGCTTTCGCTGCACCAACCAATTGGTTTAATAAATAAATTCCGCCCGCATCTGGAACTAGGCCGATATTAACAAACGCTTGTACGAACTTTGCATTGTCTGCGGCAATACGAAAGTCACAAGTAAGGGCTAAGTTCATGCCCGCACCAGCCACAGCGCCTTCTAGTTTGGCAATAATTGGTTTATGGATATGACGTAGTTTTAAGCTGACTTCGCCTGCACCTTCTACCATACCTTTTAATTTATTTGAGATAACATCTTTATCTAATCCTTCAGACAACATCTCTTTGATATCACCACCGCTTGAGAAGTTACCACCGGCTCCTTGCAAAACAATCACCCGTACTTGATCATCTGTAGCTGCTTTATCCAGCGCTGTTAGTACGTTGTTTTTTAGGGGTGTGCCAAAAGCGTTTAAGCTTTTTGGATCATTAAAAGTAATGGTAGCAATATGACCTTCAACTTGATAATCGACGAGAGACTGTGACATTCGATATTTCCTTATTTTAAATGACGGTTTTAATATTTTGTATCAATGATAATAGTATGAAATAAAGATAAAATGATTCAATGCTGATTACTATAGCAGCTTGTTAAAATTATAAAAGCGTGTTTTGTGGGCGCTTAAGACACATCTACAGGCTGGTAAACTTTACTATTCTATCGTAAAAACTGATGCTGTCTAATGGGACAAAACGACTGGCTCGTAAAAAGGCTATGACCTAAAGGGCCAATAGATTATGCTAACATGCCAGATTGAGCGTTACAGAGTCGTAAAAGACACAAGGGTACGCTCGAATTTTTCATTGATCAAACAAGGATGTGGTTATGCCAACTATTACTGTAAATAACGCTGATATCTATTACGAGGACAGTGCACCGAACGACACACAAAAGCCCGTTATCGTATTTGCCCATGGTCTACTGTGGAGCTCACAGATGTACGACAAGCAAGTAGAGCATTTTCATGCAGACTATCGTTGTATTGCTTTTGATTTTCGCGGGCAAGGTCAGTCGCAGATTACCAAGTCTGGCTATGATATGGAGACGCTGACTGAGGATACGATCGGCTTACTTGCAGCGCTTGGTATTGATAAATGTCACTTTGTTGGGCTATCTATGGGTGGGTTCGTGGCTCAGCGTATCGCGCTCAAGCGCCCTGAGTTGTTATTGTCATTAACGCTGCTAGAAACCTCTGCTGATCCTGAAGATCCAAATAACGTGCCACAGTACCGTAAACTGGTCAAAGCCATTCGTTGGTTAGGTATGAAGCGTGTAAGTAATAAAGTGATGCCAATCATGTTTGGCAGTACGTTTTTGGCAGACAAGCTGCGCAAATCTGACCGTAAGCAGTGGCTGACAATGCTACAAAGTAATCGCAAGGGCGGCGTGGTCAAAGCAACAATGGGCGTTATTGAGCGTACAGGTACTTATGAGCAATTAGATGATATTACAACGCCGACATTGATCGTGGTTGGTGATGAAGATGCCGCCACGCCCTATGCCAAATCTGAACGCATGCATTTTGCTATCGCTGGATCCAAGCTCGCTATTATCAAAGGTGCGGGTCATACATCGACAGTAGAAGAGCCTGATCAAGTGAATCAAGTACTACGTCAGTTTTTAGAAAGTTGTGCTTAATATAGGTATCGCTCGAGCGCTTTAAAGCTCATACCTATAAAAACTCCTAAGCAAATATCTATATAAAAAAGCCGCTACCTTTTGTTTGATAGCGGCTTTTTGTATGATGAAAGTTGTTAGACGATAGACTGGTATCTTTATCAACAATGACAGTTACATTCGTGAGCTGTACTGGCTATGCCCGTCATTAATAGTTCCAAAAGCTTCTGCACGATTGACAATTTCAGTTGCCCAAGCGCGGTGTGTTGCAGGTTCTAACATCGTATTATTGTATTTAAACACCGCCTTGGCCTCAGAGTGAAGGATCGCTTGCGCTTCATCAAGTGTACTCAATGGCACACAGTAAGCCTGTTGTACTAGGGCGATTTGGCTTGGGTGAATGACAGTTTTGCCCACCATACCTAAGCTGACATCTCGGTTCAATTCCTGCATAAACAGTGTCGGCTGATCCAAGTATTCAAATACTGGCGCGGTAAGGTAAAAACCATGCGGCACAAAACAGCCCAGCATTTGATATGCTAACGTGCCGATAGGTGAATCATAAACAATGCTGTTTTTCGGGCGACGTAAGCGCAATGCTGCAAATAAGTCATTACCACCGATACGCAATGCAAAAACTGGCTGGCTAAATGCTTCTTTAAAAGCGATGGCAAGCTCCTGATTATGATGCGGATTAAACAGTGCTGCAGTTTCAAGCGTCGGCATAAGTAACTGATCTACTTTTAGGTTCTGACAAGCCATACGCCAGTTAGAGAGGCTATACATATCAACTTTTGGCATAACAAAACCATCGATTAGATCGATATGAGTATAATCAGCCAATTGCTGTAGCATCATTGGGCTACGTGGACGTATAAAGACTAGTGGACGGGTAGGGTGCTGAGCATGAATCTTTGCCGATTTAGATGGCGCATTGATGCTATTCACATGTTCTGCCCATGTCTCGAGTAGGGTTCGCAAACGCTCAAGCGCCAACTCGACGTCCTGCTGACTGACTGCATCCTCTAAACAAATAATAATACTATTAATCGTTGGTAACTTGTCACGCTTGATTACTTGCCAGATATCTTGCCGAGTTGCAGGCATGTATAGGCTTGCCCCTAGCTGGTATGGGTGGTGCGTACACGGTTTGATCATCGCATGACGCTCAGTAATCAGATGTGCGTAAGATTGGGTATCACTGTAAAAGTCCGACTTGCGGTTTTGAATATCTGACATAGTTGGCATCATAAGTAGAGGGTAGTAAGAGAATAAAAAAGAAAGTATTTAATATTGCTAAGCATACTAATTATCTTTGGAGCGTTGTTTGATAAGAGTGATGGCTTGATAAGGCAGTATTTTATCACCTAATACACTGATAGTAATGTTTTGTTGTGCACATAAATGGCGTAGCAGTACGGTATCAGGATGCTCAGCCGTGGCGAGTAATATACGTTCGGGATCACGGCGCAATATGGCACGTGTTGCCTCGGCAATAGTCGGCTTAATACGGTTGCGATTGCTGATATCATAGTCTACTGCCAGTGTTTCTATTAACGCAGCAGTCTGGTAGCGTGGTTTCTGATAGGTCGATAAACATATTGGATTTGTAGCTAATGAGCGTCTTGCTGTATCAATATGGTCGATGAATGCCAAGCTGTGGTCTACCTCAATTAAGTCATCATAGAAAACACTACGATGCAGGCCTGATGACGGCTCTGTATATAAGCTCCGCGAAATCAACCCCGATACGGTGCTATTTAATAAACCCGACGGGATTAGCCAGTCTTCTTCACTTGCTGCCAACCAAGCAACGCCAGCAGGATCAGCAAGAGTAAGTAACGGAATGACGTCAGCGCCTTGATGGAAGATGTTGGCAAAATTAACATGAGTAGAATCGCTAAACGTTTCTAGACTACGAGCTAACTCTTGATAAATAGCGCCTTTACCTGTCCAGCCGTCAACGAATACAATTGGACTGTTTGGATAGGCTTCCAATAGCATTTGCAGGGCCACAGGATCAAGACCACGGTCTCGAATGATACTGATGCCATAATGTGTACTTGGCAGGTGATAGCTACTATCTGTATCTGACAGTGCACGTTGTAATAATACGCCGATTGGTAGACCAGCTCGTACCAAACTGACCAAAACCAGTGGATGCTCATCACTCACGTTTTTCTGAAAAACATGATGTAGCGTATGAGATAAATGAGCGATATCGGTCGCGGTTCTTGTTGAGCCTTGCTCTAATGCTTGTATGTATAGCTGCTCATGTATTGTAGTAGGTGCTTGCTCTAAGGTCAGCATGTCAGAGTAATGGCGTTGCCCGCTTTGGATAAGCGCTTCTTTTTGACTGACTGGCACATCGGCAACTGCGTTCTTATCCACCATATCGAGTAGGACAGTCACGTCGCTTGCAAAATAGCTGCCTGAGCCATAGTTTTTTAAATCGGCTCTTTTTGTCTGCATATTAGGTAAAGTCATAGTATAAATAATAGCACTCGTGATAATAACAGTGGATTTGCGTGGCTGCGGTTTAAACTGCTGGTTTAGCCTGACGATTTAGGCTAGTACTGATCATGTAATTGGCCATGGTTAGGCATGCCGTACCAGTCCAATAACTGTAAGAAAGGCAGATCAGCTAAGCTATCACCAAAACCAAAACTCGGACGCTGATGGTCTAAATGATGCTCTAATAGAAATTCCACTGCATAGCGTTTATGTACCGCATGGGGCAATATCGCTAGGTTATTAGCATTCACATGCACATAGAAATCTTGATCAAAATCACGTATCAAATTTGGTAGTTTCTCAGCCAAATCTATAAGCGCTTGATGGTCTTTTTGCGCATGTTTAATAGCCAGATAAATCGTTAACTCTTCATCAACAATACCATTGTCAAAGCTATCGATATGCGGTGTGAATACCAGATGACTTTGATCGTTTTTACTATGACTGGCAAACAATTGGCTGAGTTGATTCAATTTATCCTGCAATGGCGCAAGCTTATTATACATATACTGCTGCCAACTGCTCAGAAGACTTCCGTCAGACGCTAAAATAATCGCCCCATGGGTCAATACTTGCCAGCTATCAAAAGGCAACTTGACACGTTTGATCTCACTACGATCCCGTGCAGTCACTACAATTAATTCAGTGCTAGCAAGTAACCAGTTAAAAAAGGTTACTTGGCGCTGACTCATAAAGCTTAGCGGCTCGTCTTGCTTATTGACCGTCGCACATACCAAGCTTTCAGGTTCAGTAGTGGGCAAGTCCCATGCGTCAATTTTTCGCTGGGTTTGGAATAGCGTATCGTCCAAATCCATTAAGGCATAAGGCTTGATAATATCTGGGTTGGCTGTGAAAAATGGGGTAGTCATGACATTGTCCATAAATAATAGGTTTGAAAGTGATAGAGCAGTTTAATGACTAGGACTCACCACCAGCACGTTATCCAAACCTTGCCACATAGCATCCACACTATCAGCTGATGTCTCCACGCACAATACAATCAAATCCCAATTGATAGGCTCAACGTTGTAAACAAAATTGGTCATACCAAGTCCGTAATTATCGCTAAATCTAAGCATCGTGCTTATTGCGCCACCAAGGGCAATTGGAGAGCGGGTTAATGCGCTAAAGTTAACGATAGGATTCATGTCAGAGTTGAGCTGTTTAGACTCTGTCTCAATCCATTCAGCCAATAAAAAAGGCAACCAAACAAATTCATTGCTACCCAATAATAAAATTCTTTTTGGTAGCTGAATAACATCGAAGTTTTTTCGGCTATTGAAGTGCGTAAAAGCATTTTGGAAGCTCAAAAGATAGTTGGTAAACCCTTCCGTGCTATCTAGCGTTGGAAACCTGCCCCAATTACCAGTATGACCAAGCGCTTGACTGCCAGCAGCGGTGGTATCAACTGATGGCATCGTAATAGGTTCAGGATTGGGTGCATCTGTCCATTGCCATGCGCCAGACAGCAAATGGTGGCGATGAAACTCAATACCAGCGAGACGATCCGCCATACGTGCAGGCTTAGCATCTGACTGTGGATGAGCTTTTTCTTGATCTAATGACCAGTCGACTAATGTTGTTAAATGAACTTGCTCTAGCTGGGTCAGTCCTGCTTCACGTAAGGCAGTGACGACATTAACGCAGGTATTACCCGTTGATGCTTCATCATCGACCATGATTAGCGTTTTACTGGCCAGTAGCTGCGATTGAGTAACGCTATCTTTGCTTTGGTAAATCAAATGCTGGCTAGCATGACTATGGTCTTCACAGAATGTCGTCAGCAAAGAGTCGGTACCGTTCGAATCACTACTTTCGTCGTGCTGTGCATGACGAGTAGAGTTCAATAGTAGCGCTTGAGGATAGCGCGTTTGTAGCGCTTGATGAACACCAGCAGATAGACCAACAGCAGTCTCTGCCATACCAATGACTAGAATAGGGTGAGGTAAGTCATTAGGCACTAAATCCGCCAAATTAGTAAATGCCTCTCGCATAGTGCTTGGCGCAACAGGAATATGTCGACCTAGCACTTTTGAGACAAACAAAAACGCACGTTTTGGATTAATACGTTGGGCAAACCCTAACAAGTCTTCTAATTGATAACTGTCACGCTGTTCTGCGCCATTTTTATTAGTGGCTGAGTTGGTTTGATAAGTCAGATCTAGCGTACCACGGGGTAGGGTGATGGTCGTACTGTGTTGCTCATTTAGCATTCATTTTCCTTGGCACTTTTATTTATATATCGTTGTAGATTTTTAACCCTGACAGCCAACTAGCCATAAGGCACTGCGACTTTGCTTACTTAACTGAGGTGTTGTGAGAGGCGTAGCGCTTGTTAGGTCAGTCGTGCTCTCCAAACTGATGCCAGCGCTCGCCAGTAGGGCAGATAATAACTGAAATTTTACCGCATAGTTCATGTTTTGTGCATGCTCATGAACCAGACTAGACGTGACCATACCGATAACCTCTCCAGTCGGTAGTAATAAAGGACTACCACTAGAACCGGGCTGAATAGGCGCAGTGAATTGTATATGACGGATATCGTTATTGAATCCTGTCAATCCTGAGATGCAGCCTTGGGTAACTTGTAGTTGGCTACTCAGTCCTGATAACGGAAACCCCAGTGTGGTAATGGTCTCACCCAATATATCAACACATTGCTGCGCCAATGGGAGGTAGCTGGGCAAAGGATCGCTAACTCTAATAATCGCTGAATCGCTCCCGATATCGCTGAGCACGACTTGTGCTTCGCGATCAGGCTGACCTTGCTGACGTACGCCAACCATTGCCGCTGACTCAATCACATGATAGCAGGTCAGTAGATGATAGGAGTCAATAGCAAATGCTGTTCCCGTCCAAGTCTCACCTACTTGTACTTGACGAGGTGGGCGAGCGTCATTATTTGGCTGAATATGCTGCTGCTGTTGAGCGTCTTGAATAAGTGCATGTGTACTAGGTGGACGAACATCTAAACTAACCTGTACGTGACGCTCAAGGCTTGCTAAACCTTGCGTTGATGCCTCACCAAGCGCCCGACACTTAAATTGTCCATTACGCTGATATATCTCTAATATAATCGCTGCTTTGACATGCCGCTCGTTTGTTGTGAAGTTATAGTAAATATCGCCGTTGTTGAGCGTGAGGCTTACGTCGTTTAACTCTACCGTTGGCAAGTTTAGGTGTGGATCATGATAAACGTAAGCAATAAGTTGCAAAAAATTAACACCTTGCTGATCAAATAATTGGGGCAAATCTAACTGCCATACGCTTGGATTATCTTTATTATCAAGCTGTGCCCATTCTTTGGGCTCATGCAGATAAGCAGGACTACAAGCTGCTTTGCGGCTAGCATCTAATGGTAACCATAATAGCCCAAGTTGTTGGCCAAATTTAAGTGTATTATCAGTAGAAAATGCGATCGAACATTTTGTATTTGTGATAACAGTATTAGCACCTAGTATTAACTCAACTTGCTTCGACATTAAATTTCCTTGGCTTCTTCTAGCGCTTATAGTTATCTTTATTATTTAATCAGTTCATTATCATGACTAAAACCTGACTGCATAAAGGGTTTTAATTTTACTTTAAACTTATTTTTTGCAAAAAGAAAATATTAACATATTGCTTAATAAATAATTAAGACTAATTATACAATCAAAATTTAAGTAGTTTAGAAACATCTTTCAAGTTTTTATTAATTTTAATAAATAACTATATGACTCAATAGTCTAGCCATTTGTCGGCTGATGTAGCCATTTATCGGACGAAGTAATATATTGTATTGCTACAAAACAAAATTCCAGTGATAATACAATCAAAATCTATTGCTGTTTAGTAACTTTATCGTGAGCAAGTGTTATCTGAAAAGTTTAAAAACAGTATTTGGTTCAAACTTGTTTATTTCAATTTTATTTTCGAGATTATTGCTATTTTCTAATTGATAAGCTCTTAATAATTAGCGCGCTTGTCTGCCTGATAATTATAAAATTAACGTTTTGTCTACTGTCTCTATTCCATCTCTTATAATACAAAAGATATATAAAAATTGTTGTGTGATTGAAGTCTGCATATGTTTTATATTGTGAGAAAGCCAGTCGGGCGAACTTTTAAAACGTTATTTATATTTATTAATTGGTTATCTAGATAGCTTGATATAAGAAAGTGTAGCAGTATTTTAAGAAAAGGAGTGCTCTGTGAAATTCTCTTGTGCATTAGAAACGTCTTCTGAACGTATTCGTTTGGTCAATGTTATTTCGCCGCTCATCAAAGCGGGTTATCAGCTGGTTTCTCAAAGACAAGAAGCTTCAGAGAATGGTGGTAATATCATTCATGTGATCGCAAGAAGTTTGGGGTCTAAGACACAGGAAGACTTAATCGATGACTTGTCTTCGATTGAAGGATGTACACTCTTTAATTTAGAAATAGATGAAGAAGGGGTTTCATCAGCCGCGCCTGCAAGAAAAGTCTTAGATGAAAAAAGTGTCTTATCAGCCATTGGTGCCTACTATCCTAAGATAGCAGATATTGTCAGTCAGTATGAGGATAGTTTGCCTATTGAGCGACGTGTAACTGCATTACAGGAGTTAGGTCGTAAGGTTGGTGGCGGTATTTACCAACGCGATTATTCACTTGGTAGCCCGCTTAAGATGCCTACTACTATCACGCGTGAGCTTGTGCCAGCCTTAAAAAAACTGTCCAAAGTTAAGGCAAAGAACAATGTTATATATTTAATTAAATGTTCATTTTGTAAGTCAGCAGACCATACTCATTCAGGTTGTCATTTTATCGTAGGCTATATAGAGGGATTTTTGGCAAGTAATCCTGCTATAGATGTAATTCAAGTTGAAGAAACTAATTGCGGCGCAGGTAGTACCAACATTTGTGAATTTACCATTGGGTAGACAAAATAATACATAGATAATTTTATATCTATGCGAAACAAAAACAATGAGCAAATGACACACTGCATTGTGTTAAAAGCAAGGTTATTTGGCTCAAATATTAATGATAGATAAAAGGCAAAAAATGATGGAAGTTGAATATAACTTACTCTTGGTGTTGGTCTCATACGCCATTGCAGTGTTTGGTTCTTATGTTGGCTTAAACCTTGCCATCCGAGTCCCTTCCGCTAAGCCAGGTACAGATTTATATTTTTGGGTGGCGCTATCTTCGATTGCCATTGGTGGTGCGATTTGGTCTATGCACTATATCGGTATGATGGCAGTGGATATGAAAATGCCTGTGACGTATGACCTGGGTCTAACAATTGTCTCAATGCTGCTCGCGGTCTGTTTCGTTGCTGTTGGTATCATTATCGTAGGCCGTGGTGAATCCAGCGTTGCTAAGTTGATTGGTGGCGGTATCCTTACTGGACTTGGTATTGCAGCTATGCACTACACAGGTATGGCCTCTATGCAAATGGACGCTACCATGACATACAATATCCCGTTACTCATTTTATCAATTGTAATTGCTATTGCAGCTGCTATCGCTGCGTTATGGTTGGCATTTAATCTACGCGGTACATCACAGCGCTTTGGTAGCGCTTTCATCATGGGGCTTGCAGTATGTGGTATGCATTATACTGGAATAGCCGCGATGGAAATGACAATGACTGATCATGTGATGCCTATGGACTATACGCATGCAGGTGCCATTTCTTCATCGATTATGATTTTTATTGGTTCAGCAGTTGTATTGAGCTTACTATGGGTCATTGCTTCTAAAAATACACCTAAGCAAGCAACTCTAGTGTTTGGTGAATAGTTCAAAGCACTCATTTTTAATAATGCTTAAAAGTGAAGATAATAAAAAAGGTTTTTAGATATGAATCTAAAAACCTTTTTTATGCCTGTTGAAATCATTTGCCAACTAAATATATGCTTAGTTAATCATTTACTCAGCATCTTTTTCGATTTTGACACTCATCATAACAGAGCGTATTTGACATGGTTCAATACGCTGAACATTCTTCTCCAAGTTAGGTCTCTCTGACAATCCCAACCAATAAGAAAGTCCGACTTGTGTCAGGTCAATTCCACTATGAGAGGTATAACCAATACCACCTGATGGGCGGCTATTAATCTCAAGAACACGGTGCTGACCGCTACTGTCAGCTTTGGTTTGTACACTGACAATGCCATCACAGCCAAAAGCTCTAATCAATGGGATTACGACATCCATGACAGACTGATCGTAACCAATGTGTTGTATCTTTCCTGTTTTATGACGAGTGACAGCAGCTAGAACTTCACCATATTCACAGACGACATCAATAGAGTATTCTTGCCCTGATAAGTAAGGCATTAAGAGCATTGGAATAGGGCGCTCACGTACCATTTGGCTGTTGGTATAGGCGTTAACAAATTGTGCAGTGTTGATTTTTTTCCCTTCAGTGAAGTATAAGTGTTCAAAGCTATCATATGCAGTGCTATCTGCTTTACCCGTATCTAATCGCCAAAACCCTTGTGCAAAAATACCGACAACGGGTTTAACGCATAGAGGTTGGTCACCATGCTCAGCCAGTAAGGCCTCAAGCTCTACCGCATTGTCAAAACGCCATGCGTCTGCCACTGGGATATTGTGAGTATGACAATGCTGCATAAAAGCAAATTTATCATCGATTGACTCTAGTGCTGCTACGCTGGTTGCTCCCGTTAATAAGCGAATACCAGCAGCGTCGAATTTCTCACGATGTGCTTCATAATCAATACCATTGCGCCCAGTCAGTAGTACTTTTACATTGTGCTTTTGCGCGTGTTCCAATACGAACTGCCAGCGCGGTATGGCAGGTTCGCTAGTCATTTGAGTCTCAGTATCTGTAATTGATTCAGATGGCTCGCGATAAACCATATCGGCGAATTCAAAAATCTCGGGTCTATCATGACGGTGTGAAGCAATAACTTGGAAAGGGGTGGTTGATTTGCTCTTTAGAGCTTGTACGCTCTCCAACATATCACGCTGGCTAGATTGACCTTCAGCTAACCAGGCTGCTACTGGTGTTGAGGGATTACTATTGTCAGCAAGGTTATTCATAGTTTTCTCAGCATTATCATCAGGTGTAGGGAATGGGCAGTTTAATGTTGCTCTCGCAATCTAGTAGTAATATTAGAAAAGGTGTACGGTTCAATAGAACGTATTATATACGAATGATAGGCGTTATAAATGTCTCTGATGGAATAGGCGTAGAGACTTGTAAGAATGACTTTCTCGCTTATATCACAATTGTCTGGTTCAAAAATATTCATAATATCCATGCTACTATATGATGATAGTCAGCATGACAATGACCACAGCATGATAAATAATCTAAAGGACGTATGATGAGTCAAAACCAACCTCAGAAATTGATTGCAGGTGCCAATGCGCCCTTACCAACTGACAATATTAGTATTCGTATTTTAAGCCAAAACGCCATTGATTGTGCTGCTTATCGTCTGACTACTGACGGCAAAGTACGCGGTGATGGTGATATGGTATTTTATGGTCAGACACGTAGTGATGATGGTAGCGTTAGCTTCCGTGGACATGACAGTGATGGATTTTTTGATGTTAACTTGTCTGCACAGCCTACAAGTATTGAGAAAATTGCATTAGCGTTTTCTAGTGCGCAAACGCTTACACAAGTGGGTGACGTCGATATTCAGGTACTACAAGGCAGTCAAGTATTGATGACTTGTCAGCTAAATAGTGCTGGACGTAATGAAAAAGCGATTATATTGGCTGAATGTTACCGCAGACAAGGGAGCTGGAAATTTAGATTTATTGCGCAAGGATTTAATGGTGGGTTGAAGCCACTATCTGAACACTTCGGCGTTGAGATTGCTGATGAAACACCACCTCAGAACCAGTCTCAACCTATCAACACCCAGCGACCAATTGATACGCAAAAAGCGCGTAGTGCACCTCAGACAAGTACGCCGCCACCAATTCCAGCCAGTCCTTCGATTAACTTAAGTAAAATAACTTTAACTAAAAATCAATCTAGCATCAATCTGAAAAAACGTGATGACTTTGGCAAAATATCAGTCAATTTGGACTGGAACCAACGCCCAAATATCGATAAGCAATCACCCAAAAAGGGCTTACTAGGAGATTTGTTTAAGCAGCATCAATCAAGTGGTATCGATCTAGATGTTGGCGCCATGATCCATCTAAAAAATGGTGAAAAAACCCTTATTCAAGCGTTGGGCAATCGCTTTGGCAGTTTGCAATCAGCGCCTTATGTTTGCCTACGTGCTGATGATAGAACGGGGCAGGTGAGCGGCGGTGAATGGCTGGATATTAATGGCCAACAATGGTCGCAGATTGAAGAGGTATTTATCTTTGCGTTTATTTATGAAGGCGCACCCAATTGGGAAAAAACCGATGGAGTTGTGACTATCCACGTGCCAGAGCAATCACCGATTGAGACACGTTTGACTGAGGGTGCTGGTAATCTACCGATGTGTGCCATTGCACGTTTGGTTAATCAGCAAGGTAGTATCAATGTTGAGCGTATCAACCAATACTTTAAAGGTCATCAAGAAATGGACAAAGCGTTTAACTGGGGCTTTAGCTGGAAGCGTGGACGTAAGTAAGTGCTTCAGCTTTATGTGACATACCGATTATGATTGTCTTCTAGTGAAAAAGCTGATGGTCATCATCAGCTTAATTATTACGTGTCAAAAGGTTTATATCCACTATAGAAATGAGAGAGTTTGATGTGGGAAATACTGATACAAATGCTATTAAGAATGACCCTTATTATTACTATTGCTTTTTTGATAACTAGATTATCTATCTTTAGAAAAATGATTTACCACCGAGTTGGAATATTTGACTTATTTTTCTTAACAGTAATATTTGGTATGTTTGGAGTAATCGGTAATTATACAGCCCTTGTTGTAGAACCAGGAAACCATACCATTATATCTGATTTATGGAACCCTACTCTTCAATCAAACAATGCAGTAGTGGACACACGAAATATTGGCATCATCATCGGTGGGTTTTTTGCAGGTCCAATAGTTGGGGTAGGAGCCTCTCTACTTGCAGGAGCCCATCGCTTATTAATGGGCGGCTTTATCAGTAGCGCTACTTTTTGGGTAACCATTTTAGGCGGTTGCCTTGCAGGATGGTTTGGTTATAAGTGGCGCGGAGTAGGTTTAATCAAGCCCAAATATATGTTTTTTATTAGTATTGGTATTTTAACCATTCAAATTTTAGTCATTCCAGTCTTGACTGCTGATCATACGACTGCTCTTACATTAATCAGTTTTACAGGTCCCCCAATTATTATTATAAATAGTATTGGCATATGGATTTGTGCGATGATTTTTTATAATGCCATACAAGAAGAAGAACGAACGAGAGCAAATCAAACGGTCAAAACATTCTCAATTGCTGATCAAACCTTTTCTTTATTTCGATCAGGTTTGAATGAAGAGTCGGCTAAAAAAAGCACAGAAATTATTAAGAAATTAACTGCTGTAGAGCATGTAGCGATTACTAGAGGGCTACGGGAACTGGCTTATACTGGAGAAGTAACCAATCAAAAGAGAAATGATAAAGAAGAGCTGATTTCGCGTAAGTCAGTTTTAGCAACGGGAAAATCCGTATTAAATGAATCAAAGTCAAAATGGCTATTTTCCAATAAACCTAGTAGTAGAGCTTCTGTGGTAGTGCCATTTTGCGTAAAAAATAAGGTAATTGGTACTCTTAGTTTTTATTATAGAAGCTCAGCACACATTACTTCCGTCGAAAAAGAGTTGATCGAAGGATTAGGGAAGCTATTCTCAAATCAGTTAGAGCTGGGTGAGATTGAGCGTCATAACCAACTACTACAGAATGCAAAAATAGAATCACTGCAATCGCAACTACAGCCCCACTTTTTATTCAATGCTCTTAATACTATCGTCGCTTTATGTAGAATTGATCCGATGCTGGCGCGAGACTTATTAGTGCATTTGTCAACTTATCTACGAAATAGTTTGACAGGTATTGGCGATTTTTTGGTTCCTGTTCGTAAAGAAATGGATAATGTACAAGCATATTTAGCCATTGAGCAAGCTCGCTTTCCAGACAAGGTGACGATGCGTGTAGAGGTAGATTCCGATTTAATGGATTATCTTATTCCTCCATTTATCATTCAACCCTTAGTTGAAAACGCGATAAAGCACGGTGGATTTAAAAGAATACAAGCAAAAGGTGTGGTTTGTATTGAAATTAAAAAAGTATCAGAGGTTTTAATTTCAATCAAAGTTTCTGACAATGGCGTTGGTATTGAATCAAACCGAATAGTGGACCTGGGTGAGCGTGTTGTCACCTCGTCTAGAGATGGGAGTGGTACTGCACTTTTTAATATAAAAGAACGACTGACGGCGTTGTATAGTCAAGAAGTCCGCTTTAATGTAGATAGTGAGATTGGTATAGGAACTTGTGTTTCAATTATATTGCCAGCTAAAAACTAGGGAAGAATGCGGATGAATGTGTATGTTATTGAAGATGAGATATTAGCTAAGCAAGAGCTGATTTATCTTCTACATGATACAGGAAAGGTAAAAGTGATCGGTGAGGCAGAAGACATGCATCAGGCATTATGGGATATTAATGAGAAACAACCCGACGCTGTGTTTTTGGATATAGAGCTTGAAAATGGTAACGGCCTTGATCTTGCAAAGCAATTTAACAATATGAAAAAACGTCCTATGGTTGTATTCGTAACTGCTTATGGGGAGTACGCATTAGACGCCTTTGAGCTTGATGCTATAGATTATATTGTTAAGCCCATTGATAAAGTCAGGCTCCAAAAAACGGTGGACAAGTTAGTAGAATTGAATAGTAAGTCTCATTTAGAAAATAATGTTGAGCTTGTATCTTCAGTAAATAAAGAGAAAAAACATAGTATTACGGTAAGAGAAACTGATCGAATCATTGTCATCGATACGAAAGATATTTTATATATTGGTACTGAAAATCGTCAAGTTTATATTCAAACCCTAGAAAAAAAATACCTAACAAACACCTTGCTCTATAAAATGAAGGAGAAACTTGGAAGTAGTTTTATTCAAGTGCATAGAGGCTATATCGTTAATATCAAACAAATAGCAGTTTTAGAGCCTTGGTTCAATCGAACTTATTTAATTGTACTAAAAAATGGCTCTAAAATTTCGGTAAGTCGCTCATACGTTAAAGCAATTAAAAAAGCGCTTGGATTGTAATATGAATAACAGGGAGAAATGTTCTCTATCCCTGTTACTTGAGAATCATATAATTTAATTATTCATCATGACCAACCAATAATCTGAGCGATAATTAGTGCGCCAATGGCAATCATGGCCCAAACTGCAAAAATAGGTAAGAAGAAGCGTAACCATTTTTGATAAGGAACACCAGCGATAACTAATGCTGCCATAAAATATCCACTAGTTGGGAAAAGGACATGAGTAAAGCCATCACCAAGTTGATAGGCTAAAACGGCAGTCTGTCTAGTCACTCCAACGAGATCAGCGAGAGGTGCCATAATTGGCATTGTAACAAGGGCTTGTCCACTGCCAGAAGAGATTACGAAATTAATTGCTGTTTGGACAAAGTACATGCCGACAGCTGCTAACTCAGGAGGTAAGTCTCCAACTAATACTCCTAAAGAATATACAAGTGTGTCCATGACATTGCCATCTTCTAAGACTACAGCGACTGCGCGAGCCAAGCCAACAATGAATGCTCCCATCAATACATCTTTAAAGCCTTGGTTGAACCCAGCGCATATTTCGCTAAGCTTAAGACCAGCAATCGTTCCAACCACAATGCCCATAATAATAAATAGTCCAGACATCTCTATCATGAACCAACCTTGCTTAAGTACGCCGTATACTAGTACTGCAGATAGAATGAGCAATGCATATGCCGCAAGTTTTTGACGGAATGACATAGTGAGGGCAGTACCGCCGATAATTTGATTAAACTCTATTCTCTTTTCACTGTCTTCTTCATATACATAACTGTTGGATGGATTACTTTTCACCTTCTTTGCATATCTTATAGTAAATACAATAACAGTAGTGACTGCTAGAACGAATACGATTGAACGTAAACCCATTCCTGAGAACACTGGTAATCCAGATAATTTTTGCCCGAGCCCAGTATTGATTGGATTGAGTACACCGGCGCTAAAACCGGCACCAGTTCCACATAGTGCAATGGCAGCGGCTGTTACTGAGTCATATCCTAACGCGATAATTAAGGGCATAATGACTGGAATATATACTAATGATAATTCTGGTGTACCAATTAATGTGGCAATAAAAGCGAATGTTGTCGTTAGTACCGCTATTAAGAGTAAGCCGTTATTTGCAAATTTGCGAGCTAGCTTATCAACAGCAACTTCGATAATTCCTGTTCTTCTAAGCACCATAAACATACCACCGATAATAAATGTGAAAAATACGACTTCACTCGCATCGATAAGACCTCTAGGTACAGCAGTTAGAAATTCGGTGACGCCAACTGGAGTTGGCTCTATAAGATGGTAGGATGTGGCATCAATGGTCGTTCTACCTTCTGGACCAAGTACTCGGTCATATTTTCCAGAAGGTACAAAATGCGTAAGAATAGCTGCAATAGCACTAAATACAAATAATATGACATAAATATGCGGCATCTCAAATTTTTTCTTTTGCGTACTCACTAAATCTGTATCATCAATTTTGTTCTTTGACATGCTGCTTACTCCAAATTATCGTTTTAGAGAATATGATGTATCTTTCAATAGAAACTAAACTGTAATATATAAACAACTTATAATGTTACGAGACGTACGAGATGAGCATATGTTCAACGAGTTGTACATTATGAACAACGAATGACACATTTTTTATACTATATAGAAGTTATCAGGAGAGGGATAAAATATCTTATTGAAATGCTAGTTGATAAATGTGGTAGAAAAGAGAGGTAGAAAGAAATTTTTAATGGGCTTTGATGCAATATCTATAGTTTCTGAATTAGAAAACCCAGCTATTATAAATAACTGGGTTTTTTTGACATTTTATGCGCTACTATAATAGCGATCTATTTACGCATGCGGTGTGATAGCAGGCATCAAGTCATGGAAGGTGCGACCAGAGGCTGTCTCGCCAATAGCATGCATTTTCCATTCATTATTGTGACGATAGACTTTTGCCATTATCATTGCTGTGTGTCCACCTTGTGCAGACAGATTATAACGCGCTACTTCGCTATTGTTGTTGGCGTTGACAATACGACAAAATGCATTTTCTACGGTTTCGAACGTCTGACCAGTAAAGCTATTTACCGTAAATACCAATGAAACCACATTGGCAGGTACTCTTGAGAGATCGACATTGATGACTTCATCATCACCATCACCGTCGCCAGTACGGTTATCACCAGTATGCACGATACTGCCGTCTTTCGATTTTAGCTGACTAAACCAAATAGCATCGACCGCTTGCTTATTAGCGTCAAACATAATGCATGAAGCATCTAAGTCGATAGAATCACCACCAGAACCGCCGCCGAATAATTTTCCTAAGAAGCCACCTTTTTTGTCCTGTGGCCCTTGAGCAACATCCCAGCCTAGCCCCAATTTAACTTGAGTAAGATCGCCGCCAGCTTCTTTGCTTAGGGAGATTTTTTGACCTTTTTGAAGACTAACTGCCATGTGAGTATCCTTATAATAATTGTGAGTAAAATGCTATAAAATATTATCTAAAAAGCCACCGCCGCCACCACGTCCACCTGAGCTACTACCTAGGACGCTTTGTATCCAACCTTGATAACTGTCACGGTTACGCGAGCAAATAATAACTTTGCCACTTCCTGAGAAGTTTAAAACCATACCTTCGCCACTGGTGACGGAGTTGATGATATTGCTCATGATGCCTTTTTTCTTACTGGTCGAAACTGACAGTTTATATTCAAGATTTGAATCCCAGCAGACCACATGACCGTTATCAATGATGACGTCTTTGTCTGGTGTAACATCAATCTCAAACAACGAGCCAAAACCAGAAACAACAACCTGACCTTGACCCTGTGTCTGCATGACCATGAAGCCACCAGTATCACCAAATACCGCACCACCAAGGTTACGCTGAATGTTGGCTCTGATATCGACGCCAGTTTGTGCAGCCACAAAAGCACCATCACTAAGCGTATATTGCTGAGCACCACAATCGATGATTTGCATATCACCATCGAGCGTGGGCGCAAGCAAACAGTCACCTTCACCATTAACCGCTTCAATCTGCTGTTGAAACAACGACTCATCGTTTGCAAAGCGGCGCATCAGTGACTGCATCAGGCCACCTTGTAGCTTACCTTTCAGCTCAAGGTTAGACTCCATCATCACCATCGCATTGGCTTCACAATAAATTGAATCGCCCTTTTTAAGATTACAATGCAAAAAAGGTTCAATAGTACCGATTAAACTGAATGTTGCGGCCATGGCTTGCAAATCCTTATTCTAATATCTTTGTTAAATACTCTTAATATGTGCGTGTGCTTTTATGTGTGCGTGCTTTCATAGGCTCTATAATTTTAATGGTAAGCCAATTAAATTTAAAGCCATCAAATGCGTTAAAGGGGCACACTTGATGGCTTATCAGATCATAACCAGACGTCTGGTTGTGAGAATCGGCTTGCTAAACGTTTACGCTAGTTTTAACGTTAAACATTTACGCCATAAGAGGCTGCTAATGGTCCAAGACCACCACTGAAACCTTGACCTACAGCACGGAATTTCCAGTCACCGCTATGACGATACAATTCGCCAAAGATCATTGCTGTTTCAGTGCTACCGTCTTCTGATAGGTCGTAACGAGCGATTTCAGATTCGCCATTGTCGTTTACAACGCGGATATAAGCATCACCAACTTGACCGAAGTTTTGGTTACGTGCTTGGCCTTCATAGATGATTGCACAGATAGCTACTTTGTTAACGTCAGCTGGAATGCTACCAAGATTGATTTTGATTTTTTCGTCATCGCCATCGCCTTCGCCAGTACGGTTATCACCAGTATGCTCAACAGCGCCATTATCTGATTTTAGGTTGTTAAAAAAGATAAAATCTTGATCGTTACGAACTTTACCTGCTTCATTGATCAAAAAACCGATTGCATCTAAGTCAAACTCTTGGCCGTCAGTGGCACGTGGATCCCAGCCTAGACCGACTGTAATATTGGTTAAACCTGGCGCTTCTTTTGATAAGTTTACGTTGCCGCCTTTTGTTAAGCTAATAGCCATAAAAATATCCTTTGGATTAATAGTTAAGTGGATTGGATAATAAAAAAGAAACTAAATAAAAGTTGTGCAGTGACTGATATATCAGCTGAAACAGTATAAGTAACTTAGCTGTGTGCCATGTACTGTATATCATTAGGTTTTACTATACTAAGCGTTCGCCCACTAAGCAAGGCGTATTTTGTGCACTTACTATATGCTTACTAAAGGACATAATACTTCTGTATCTTTGATAATTTCTAATCAACTTAGCAATAGTCGTTAAGATATTGTTATGAAAAGTAATGTTTCATACAAGAGGGTTTTGACGCGAGGGTACTTTAAATAAAATAAGCGATTAAAAAAGTACCGACTTGCTATACGCGCTTAGATTAAATCAACTTATGGCTTATATATGCTTCGTAGCTAGTATAAAAGAGTATGAGCATGGCATGATATTAAGAGCCTATTTGTACAAATGTATATATAGCTCTTATTCTGCAAAAACTGACCAGCCTGTTTTTTGTACGAAACGCTCTAGCGCTTTTAGCCCAAGCTTAGAGTTGCCTACATGATCAAGCCCTGGTGACCAAACAGCGATAGAACCTTTACCAGGTGCTATGGTTAAAATACCGCCACCAACCCCGCTTTTACCTGGTAAGCCCACGCGATAAGCGAATTCGCCAGAACCATCGTAATGACCACACATCATCATAAGCGAGTTAATACGGCGTGCTCGGTTTTCATTGATGACACGTATTCCTGAGTGCTTATCAACTCCGTTAGACACCAGATAAAGACCAGCACTGGCTAACTGTTGGCAATTCATTTCAATTGAACATTGATGAAAATACGTACCTAATACATTATCTACATCGTGTTTTAAACGACCAAAGGATTTCATAAAGTGCGCCAGAGAAGCGTTTCGATCTTTGTGCGCCATTTCAGAAGCCGCGACTTTGTGATCAAAGCGAATGGTTTCGTCGTCTGCAATGAGATGAACAAATTGAAGAATCTCACCCAGTGTTTCTTTGGGTTCATGCCCCATCATAATAGCATCCACCACGGCAATGGCACCGGCATTGATAAATGGGTTACGTGGTCGGCCAGTCTCATGTTCGAGCATCACAATTGAATTAAAAGGATCACCAGATGGCTCACGCCCGACGTGTGTCCAAAGCGTGTCGCCTAGCTTGCCAAGACCAATGGTCAAAGTAAATACCTTGGAGATACTTTGGATGGAGAAGAGTGTGCTTGCATCACCTGCTGCATACATTTGTCCATCTGGAGTCGCTACGGCAATACCGAACTGATTAGGATCGATATGGGCCAATTGCGGAATATAATCTGCCACTTTTCCACGGTCAGTTTCTCTTGCCATTTCTGCGGCAATATCATCAAGAATTTTTTGCATATTGATTGTATGGTCTTATTTTTATGAGGTAGTTTAAGGTCAAGGATTTTAATTGAAGATAGGACAATAGTAACGGAATAAGCGCCATTTTAATCATTGATTATCTCAATTATTGAATATTCTGATATTTGAGTATCTCAACGCGCCCTAGTCGTATGGCAAAAACAGTATGACAAAAAAGCAGGCCATACTTTGTGGTATGGCCTGCTTAGATGTATAGCTAGATACAGACGGTATTATACTGAGAACATACCTTAGTTTAGGCTTGCTTTCTCAGCCTTACGATGCTGAAGTGATGCTAGCAGCGCCCAACCAATAAAGGCAATACCAATCAGACCAGTGATAATCTCTGGTACATGGAACTTCACTGACAATAGCATAATCAATGCCAACGCGCCGATTGCATAATGTGCGCCATGCTCAAGATAGATGAACTCGTCAAGCGTGCCTTTGTCTACTAAGAAGATAGTCATAGAACGTACGAACATCGCACCAATCGCAAGACCTAGCATGATAACAATCACGTCGTTGGTAATGGCAAATGCGCCAATCACACCATCAAAACTGAATGAGGCATCTAAAACTTCTAGGTATAAGAAACCAATGATACCGCCTTTCATGATGGCACTGGTCGCCGCAGCGCCCGAACCGTTTTCTTCGTTTTCTAGGTCTTCTTCAAGATCGCCCTCAAGCATGCCAGATACGACCTGTACGCCAAGGTAAACTAAGATACCCCAAACACCAGCGATTAAGACAGCGCTTGCTTGATTATCATTGGCCCATGACACCGCAATCATCAACACAATAAGTGCGACAAATACGCTCATAGCATCGACTTTGCCTAGCTTGGCTAAACGGCTTTCAAGCCAGCTGAACCAATGTACGTCTTTGTCATCAAAAATAAAGTTCAAGAATACTAAGAGTAAGAAGATACCACCAAATGCTGAAATTTCTGCATGGTGAGCCATCAGTCTTGCTGAGTACTCTTGAGGGTTATTCAATGCTAAATCGATTACTTGCATCATGCCAAGGTCAGCAGTAACGGCGACGATGACAATAGGGAAAACCAAGCGCATACCGAATACAGCGATTAGAATACCAACGGTTAAAAATATCTTTTTCCAAAATTCGTCCCAGCCCTTAAGGACTGAAGCATTGACCACCGCATTATCAAAAGATAATGAAATCTCCATAACGGCCAAAATAGCGGTAATAGAAAGAGTGGCTATCAAGCCGCCCATACCGCCATGTGAATATCCCCACCATGCTGCTATTGCCAAAGCAATCGCTGTGAAGATAAAGTCTAAATAAAAATGTCTCATGACACATCCTGTCTGGTTGCGTAAAGCTAAGGTCTACCTAGTATAGGCATGAACCGCAAAAAAGTGGTTATGACTAACCACTTTTTATGCATAATTTTAAACGAAACGTAAAGCATTACTAGTCATTTGGCCATTAAAAATTGTGACTATTTGCAACGATGGCGGTTTGCTATTTTGGACATGATTACGGTGACTAATAATAGACTAAGTACCAGTGAATAATGGTGTTAGATATCAACACCGTATTGCTGACACATAGCTTGCAAGCCGCCTGAATAGCCTTGACCAACAGCACGGAATTTCCATTCGCCGTTGTGACGATATACTTCGCCAAACACCATCGCTGTCTCAACAGAGTAATCTTCTGCTAGATCAAAACGTACGACTTCGGTGCCAGTCTCTTCGTTAACAACGCGGATAAAGGCGTTGGCGACCTGACCAAAGTTCTGACTACGAGCAGCAGCGTCATGAATAGTAACGGTCACGACTACTTTATCCACGTCAGCAGGTACTTGAGTTAGGTTTACTTTGATAACTTCATCATCACCGTCGCCTTCGCCAGTACGGTTGTCACCAGTATGTTCAACAGCGCCATTGTCAGACTTTAGCTGATTATAGAAGATAAAGTCATGATCGCCGCGCACTTTACCTGCACCATTTAGTAAGAACACGCTGGCATCGAGATCGAACTCAGCCCCAGAGGTGGCACGCTCATCCCAACCAAGACCGATAAGTAGCTTGGTCAAATTTGGGTCAGTTTTTGTTAGCGATAAATTACCGCCTTTATTAAGTGATAAAGCCATGGTTTTATCCTTCTTATTAGAAATTAGTGGTTTTATAAAATTATCGAAAAAAGGCGATGCTTGCACAACAACTGCGCAAATCCATCGCCTAGTAACGCTCTATCATAACAACAAAAAATGACCCAATCAAAGCTGATTGGGTCATTATTGTATTTCATATACATTTGGCAAAAAACAGAATTTTCAGGTACGTAGACTACCACTATAAATATGTAGTCTTATATATATAAATCCTGTTTATGGACTTTAAGTCTCATATCTTGAGTTATAGACTTTGACGATGACGAATCTCAAAGCTTTGATGAATTGGCTTCTTGATATTGAAATCAAAACCAATGGTTTTTTGAGTAATATCAACGATGTCATAACGCTGAGTCAACTGCTCATCTAGCTCAAAACGAGTAAAGTTATTAGAAAAATACAGGACGCCATCAGAGGTGAGACGGTTCATTGCACGGTTAATCAGTGCAGCATGATCACGTTGCACATCAAAGGTACCTTGGAATTTCTTAGAGTTTGAGAAGGTCGGTGGATCAATAAAGATAACATCGAACTGCTCAGTATTGTCTTTAATCCATTCAAAAATATCAGCAGCAACGAATTGGTATTTGTTGCGACTAACGTCTAAACCGTTTAAGACAAAGTTTTGCTTGCCCCAGTCTAGATAGTTCTGTGACAAATCAACGCTAGTCACTTTTTTCGCACCAGCGAGTGCTGCATGCAAGCTTGCGGTACAAGTATAAGCGAACAGGTTAAGTACTGCTTTATCGCGACTGTTGGCTTTGATACGAGCACGCATATTACGGTGATCGATAAACAGGCCAGTATCTAAATAATCTGTAAAGTTGACATAGGTATACGCACCATCTTCGCGTGCTACATGAAACTTGCCGCGTTTTTCCGTGGTGTTTTGCTTGCTGTATTGATCGTTACCAGACTGACGGGCACGCGTTTTGATAAAGACCTGTTCACGGTTAATATCAAAGACTTCGCGAATACCCATTAATGCCAAGTTAAAGCGTTTTTTTGCAGTCTCAGGCGGTATTGTCTTTGGTGGCGCATATTCTTGCACATGAGCATAGTCACCGTATAAATCGATCGCGACTTTGAAGTCTGGCAAATCAGCATCATAGACACGTATATTACTGACATTATCTTTTTTAGCCAATTTTTTAAGCTTAGCAAGATTTTTTTGCAAGCGATTGACAAAGTCCTGTCCTTCTTCTACTTCAATCTCACGCTTTTCGAAACGACTGACAAGATTGCCCGTTTGTCCCGCGATAAGTGTTCCATAGCGGAAATAAACAGTGATGGCACCATTATGACAGCGTAACGTTTTTGGCTCTTTAATCGGTAAGATATCCACTTGTTCGACATTGGCAGCCAAGATACCAAGCATTGGATCAATACCGCTACCAGCAAAGCTGTCTTGCAAGATAAGCCCAATCGCTTGGTACAACGGCTTAATCATTTCTTCATCACCCAAACGCTCACCATAAGGTGGGTTAGTGATGACCAAAGGATTGCTCAGTCGACCATCATTAACTAATGGCTTGAGCACATTGCTGAGCTGGTCAAGTGCACGACGCTCGATATCGAGTAGCGGTAAAATGTCTTGTAGACCTGCTGCAATTAAATTTTTTTCTGTCGCAAGAACCGCACCACTATCAGCATCAAACCCTAACATAAGTGGCAACGTATCAGGCTGCTCATTAGCAATCTCTAATGCTTCGCGGAAACGCGTTTGGGCATCATCGATCATCTCTTGCCATAGCGTATCGTCATGATGCTGCCATTGATAAAAACCAAATTGATTGGCAGCTTTGTCGATACCCACGGCATAGTCGCAATGCATGAGTAGCGCTTCGATAAGGAATGTACCAGAACCACACATTGGGTCAATTAACGCATTGTAGAATGGCGCGTCACCGGCTTCGTTTTTCTTATGCCAACCAGCGCTATAGAGTAGGGCTGCTGCTAAATTTTCTTTTAGCGGCGCTTCTGTCATAGCCACACGGTAACCACGGCGATGCAAACTGGTACCTGATAAATCTAAATATAGCTCGGCTTGCTTGTCATTGATGGTTGCAAAAACAGAGAAGTCTGGGTTTTTACTATCGACGTTAGGACGGCTGTCGTAAACTTCGTTGAACGTATCGGCAATCGCATCTTTGATACGTAGCATGGCAAACTGCTGACTGACGGCGACACGCTTATCAACAGACAGACGAATAGCAAAGGTTTGCTCTAGGCTAAATTGCTCAGTCCAATTGACCGATTTCGCCAAGCCATATAGCTGCTCTGCAACGTCGTATTCTGCGTTGATATTTTTGCGTTTAATCAGCATCAGTACTCGTGAGGCTACTCGTGACCAAAGGCAGATAGTATATAGCTCACGTAAGCCGCCAGTTACGGTTAGACGGCCAGTACTTTTGATTTCGCTGTCAATGCCAAAACTGGTTAGCTCAGTTTGCAGTGGTGCTTCAAGCCCATCGGCACAGGTAATAATAAGATCAAGCGACAACTCTGGTGAAGCTGCTGCTAGAGATGTGGGCGCGGTTTGTTCGGTCATACGGGTACCTGTGGGCTAAATTGACAAAAAAGCAAATAATAAGATAATCGGTGTAACCAGCAATTTTACCATAATTCACGGTAGGATAGTTCAAAGTGGTCATGTTTAAGATTTGAAGATGTGATAGCCATATGCATAAGAATAAATTGTCTACTCATCCTTGGTCCGTGGTAGTTTCTCTGGGAGAATTTGAGTGGTGGTTGCAAAAGGCTTAGTGGCAATAGGATAGTCAATGTCTTTTGGCATAAGCAAGCGCATATGAGGATAAGGGGTAGAGATATTTGCAGCATCAAAGGCAACCTTGATACCTTCTTTTAGGCCCTCTTTAATCTTTGGCATACGCGCAACGGCTGCTGGCTTGACCCAAAAACGTACGATAAAAAACACCCCATACTCGCCAATTTCTGCGACAGTCGCTGAGGTTTCAGGCCGATTGAGCACTACATCGGTATCGCTCAGCACCTGTAATATTTCTTGGCGAGCTGTCTCAATGTCGTCCTCAAATGCGATACGTACGCGAATATCAAAACGTATAAAGTTTTTAGAAGTCAGGTTAATCACTTCAGAGGAGGCAACGTTAGAGTTTGGAATGATAACCGTAATATTGTCACGAGTAAGGATATGAGTAGTCCGCAGCGCGATAAGTACCACGCGTCCCTCAGTGTCATTGATATGAATCCAATCACCAACTTGAAAGGACTGCTCAAGTAAAATAGTAATACCAGCGATGAAATTAGCGAGAGTAGACTGAGCGGCGAAACCCACTGCCAAACCAACAATGCCTAAACCGGCAACCAACGACACAATATCAAAGCCAAATTGCGCCATAACGCTGGCAAGTCCAAGTACCAACAGCAGTACGGATAAGATGTTCTTAAGCAACTGCTCTATTGAAGCGTTGAGGCCATAGTGCTGTAAGACTCTGTGAATGATCTGTCCTGATGATGCCCAAAGTACGTAATAGATACCGGCCCAAGTGCTTGCCTTCGCGGTGGCTTTAATGGTTTCTGGTTCAAAGTTTATCTGACTCATGATAGCGATTAGGCTTGCGACAATCCATATATAGCGTAAGACTGAACGGGCAATCTTAGTACGGCGTTCATTCAATCGAATTTTGGCTCGGCTCTGCCTAAGAATATAATTGGCCAACCAATAAAAAAATCCCAATACCGCAAGCAGTATTAGGATTTTGATGCCAGTGCTGACCAGTTCTGCTGCTTGTGAGGACCAATTAAGTGAGTCCTCATCTATAGAGCCGCCAAGAGCAAGGTAAAGACTAGTATGTAAGTCATGAACAATTTCTTTGAAGAAGTCAGTAATACTAGCAATTGGCATTGTTTCGTCCATGCAGGTTGCGATTATAAAAAACGTTATACATGAAATAGCTGTCTACAAATTATATCAAGCTGACCATACAATCACACGTGATATAAGCAATGATTCAGTCTAGAGAGTTAAATTCCAAAAGTTTTATTGGGCTAAAAAATATAAACCGTTAAAAGTTGTCTTCTTGTGCGTCTTGAGACTGGAAAGGGATCTCCATTTTATATTGAACATCGCGTAGTGCTGTGCGTAGTCCCTCTAATATCGTTGGATGGTAAAAAGGCGTGTCTAGCAAGGCTTTGATGCTTAAGTCATTAGTAATAGCAGTAGCAAGTATGTGTCCAATATACTCGGCATCAGGGCCGACCATGCTAGCACCTAGAATCTTATCTGTTTTTTTGCAGCCATAGATGTGTAGCAGACCACAATTAACTCCCATCACACGACTACGCCCTTGATTGTCAAAGCTTACGCTACCGATGACAAACTCCAACTCTGAGTCTTCTTGAATCTCTGGTAGAGACATACCGATATTAACAATTTGTGGTGAGCAAAAGACGATAGAAAAAGGTGGGGCAGGTGGGCGGATATAAGCCCCTTCTGTATTTTCACAAACCATGCTGCCTGCACTATAGCCCTCATCACTGGCTACATGTAATAGTGGAATATTGGCATTGGCATCACCAACGATATAGACGTTTAAGTCGCCAATCTGACCTGTTTTTTTACTCAAGTCCTTCGGACGGTTCTTATCATCTAGCTTAACGCCTAAGTTTTCAACACCTAGCTGCTCAATATTGTTGCGACGACCAGTAGCAACTAATACGTATTCACCTTGCCATTGTTGAGACTTGCCAGTGCTATCTTCATATTCGATAAATGCAGTGGTATTTTTATTGCTTCCATTACTTTCAGAGGTATCGTTTGCAGTAGATTTTGTACCAACATCAGTGATTTTACTTCCCAAATGCATGGTCAATTCACGACTTAAGCAATCGATCGCCTTATGATTGATATCGTCGTCTTGTAGACCAGCGACTTGTTTAACGCGGTTTAACAGTGTGACTTCTACACCTAAACGCGTAAACGCTTGCGCAAGCTCTAGACCAATGGCACCAGCACCGACGACAGCCATAGTTTTTGGCAAGTCTTCAAGCTCAAAGACACTGTCAGAAGTAAGCATGGTATCACCAAGCTTTTCTGCCCATCCATCGGGGATAAACGGCGAGCTACCTGTGGCGACAATGATTTGCTCAGCGGCAATCAGCTCATCGTTGACCTTGATTAAACCTTGTTCATTGATATGAGCACGACCATCAATTTTCTTATGATCAGGCCAGCTGTCCACTTGTTTCTTTATATAGCTGGCAAAATGACTGCGTTCATCACGTACACGCTTCATTACTTGTTTGCCATCTATTTGTGCCGTTGCATGAATACCAAATTCAGCAGAATGATTGGTATCGTGTGCACGGTCAGCAGCTGCAATTAGCAGCTTACTAGGCATACACCCAACGGCAATACAGGTAGTGGTCCAAAACCCTTCGTTTATAATGACCACGTCGTCTTTGATTTTACTTGCTTGGCGAAAAGCATTTTGTCCTGCGGTACCAGCGCCAATAATGGCGACGGATACTTTGCGCGTGACTTCTTTTGACATATCGTCAGTGGTAGTGCCAGTTTTTTTATTCATATTATTCTCTAATAGGGGAAAGTTATATTCAGTAATAGACTGAATTTTTAGCTTATATTTTTTATTCAGTTTTTATAATTATGACGGATACTGATTCAATGATAGAACCAATAATTACGGCGCTAATATAGTCAGTAAACGACTGGTATAGTCTTTGGCACGTAGATTACGCTGCGCATGAGTTAATTCGCTGTCTTTATTGAATACAAATGCTGAACGTACAAGGCCTAGCGTGACTTTGCCATACATATTTTTTTCTTTGATAACGTCAAAATACTGGCATAACTTTTCATCAGTATCACTGATAAGTGGAATTTGCAGGTCATATTTGTCGATAAACTTTTCATGAGATTCGACGCTATCACGAGAGACGCCGATAATGTCGTAGCCTAATTCGTCAAAGTCATGAAGATGCGAGGTAAATTCTGTTGCCTGTGTGGTACAGCCTGGCGTGTTGTCTTTGGGGTAAAAATACAGAATAAGGCCTTTATCGGTATTAGCGACCATTTCTTTTAAATTGATTTCATCATGAATGAAATTACCCGCAAGCTTGCGTACGATAGTTACTGGGAAATCAGGTAGGTGAATGGTTTCTGTCGTTGGCTTGGCCATTGTAAAATCCTTATTAGTTTTAGTTGTGTGTATTGGCTTAATCAAGGTTCTATTTATAGTGTTCTTATTATAAGCAGATTAGTAGAAATAAATAATCAGTTTTACACTTTGTCCATTCATTGGCAACAAAAAAGACTGGCAATGGCCAGTCTTTTGTATATCAAACGATTAAAAGTTAAGCAGGTTTTTGTGGCTTCTTTAAATCTAGACCAACAGTACACTGTTGCAGATCTTTTTGCATTGCCTTCACATAAGGCAGACCAGATGGATCCTTTTTATCTTGTGCGTAGCTTTCTATTTCCCACATCTGACCGATGGTCATGTTGCTACGTACGTCAATAGTACAGTTGCACAGTTTGGTCGCGTTGCTTTTGTCAGCGACCTTGTATTTGACTGCGCCATCGACACATGAGTTGATATTTTGTTGCTTAATGTCGGCGGCGTTGGCTTGTGGCATGGCAAATAAGGCAGCTAAGGCTAGGGGTAATACTGGCAACAACTTCATAGATGTCCTCTTACAGGTGGCGTCAATTTTGTGTATTTTGTTCAATGCAAAGTCAACTCATTAATATATGAGTAACTAATATTGTTATATACATCGTTTGATAGATACAATCGTCCATACGATAGCAAGTATGTCGATTAAAATACAAGAACGACATGCTGTGTTAATGCAAGCGAATGTTGCGCAAATGTTCACGGACAACATCGCTGAATGCAATATTTAACGTTAGTGTGTAGTTTGCTCAATATAATCTGGATACAAGGAAGGCAAGTAAAAGTATCGTAACTAGTTTAAGCGCGCTTGATAGCGTATCCAGTTTGTATAGGATTGACCTAAATTAATTAAGACTGGTAGTGAGTAGGATCGGTTACGCCAGCTTGGGCAAAGCCCTGACGACGTAATGCGCAGCTGTCACAAACACCGCAAGCAAGGCCATCGGCATCTGCGCGATAACAAGAAATTGTCTGCCCGTAATCGACACCTAATGATAGGCCAAGCTCAATCGTTTGTGCTTTTGACAATTGCTGTAATGGTGTTTGAATCGATAAACGATGGCCAGTAACGCCTGCTTTTGTCGCAAGGTTGGCCATATGTTCAAAGGCAGCTATATACTCTGGGCGACAATCAGGATAACCAGAATAGTCAACTGAGCTGACACCGATGACGATATGATTGGCATCAGCGACTTCGGCAACTGCTAACGCGTACGATAAAAAGATAGTATTACGCGCAGGCACATAAGTATTGGGGATAGCATCGTTATCAATTTCATCGCGTTTTTTGCTAGGGAATTTATCTGAATCCCCATCTGGCACGATCATACTGTGATCTGTTAGTGATGAGCCGCCCAGTTGTGCGATATCAATATCGATGATTCTATGATTGACGCCTGCTGTATCAGCGATGGTCTTTGCGGCGACAAGTTCACTATTATGACGTTGACCATAGTCAAAGCTAACGGCTGTCACTGATGCATAGCGTGATTTTGCCCAATATAAGCAAGTCACCGAATCGAGACCGCCTGATAAAAGGACAACCGCATTTTGGCTTTTGGTAAGAGCTGCTAAGTCAGCATCTGATACTTGATCGGAGGTATTTTGCAAAGTAACGTTAGTCATAGTGTTGTCTATTATTGGTTTACGAAAACGGCTATTTTAGCAAAAATACGTCTATTACAGAACCATGAAGCGACCAATCACGCGTCACTAAGCTGCCCAAGCCAATCTAAATAGTACCGTCATAAAATAAAGTCCGTATTACTGCCATCTTTTCAATCTGTTAGCAATATTTGTTATAATCGCAGCTTTTAAAGCATTGGTCATATAACACCGCTGACAATGTCTTTAAATATTTATCGCAAATCGCTTTATAGTAAAATCACCCTTATAAAGATATTGAGTAACTTATGACCGCAGCAACCTTATTTACGCCAAATACTCCTTCTCGAGCTGATGATGCATCTGACGCAATGAGCTTTAATAGTCAGGCCTTAGACATCGATACTAATAGTAAAGAGTACGACGACGTCTCTGAAAATGGCAGTGATGAGGACATGATTGACGAGCAGGATACTAATGCGCAGTCACCTACCGAATCAGCGTACTTTCGTAAACTACAAAAAAAGCTACGTCGCCAAGTTTCTTGGGCAATCCGCGATTTTAATATGATCGAAGATGGTGATGTGGTAATGGTTTGTGTTTCGGGCGGTAAAGACAGCTATACCTTACTTGATATTCTATTATTATTAAAACGCATTGCGCCAATTCATTTTGATATCGTTGCGGTCAATCTTGACCAAAAGCAGCCAGGATATCCAGAAGATATCTTACCTGCGTATCTAAACGAGCAGGGAATCGCGCACTATATTTTAGAAAAAGACACGTATAGCATCGTCAAAAGCGTAGTACCAGAAGGTAAAACTTACTGCTCGGCTTGCTCACGTCTGCGCCGCGGCTCACTATATGGCTTTGCTAAACAAATAGGCGCAACTAAGATCGCCCTTGGTCATCATCGTGATGATATGCTTGCGACGTTCTTTTTGAATCTATTTCATGGTGGTGCGCTCAAATCAATGCCGCCCAAGCTATTGAGCGATGATAAGCAAAACATGCTGATTCGTCCATTGGCGTATGTTGAAGAAAAAGACATTATTGAGTACGCTAAATTAAAGGAATTTCCAATTATTCCTTGTAACTTGTGTGGCAGCCAAACCAATCTACAACGCGCTATCATCAACGATATGCTGCGTGAATGGGATGATGCTCACCCGCAGCGTTTAGCGTCTATTTTTAAGGCAATGCAAAACGTAGCGCCATCACAGTTGGCTGATCGCGAGCTGTTTGATTTTGAAACGCTCAGCCTTGACCGTGATAATGATGAGCGTTTATTTGAGGGTGATAATATCCAAGCTGGGCAGACGGATAGTCTTGCTGAGATTGGTTTACCTGTAACACCAAAGACGCAAACGTTTAATCCTAAGTTTGCTAGTGACAAGTCTTATTCAGTAGAGGCGGATGAAACTGAGCAAAAAGAGCGAAAATACCAAAAAATCCCAACGATTAACCCAGTAATTTAGTAGTTTGTGAATTAGGGTGTGTTGAATAAATTTTATTAAATAGCATAAGAAAACCAGCCAATCTTTTATGAGTGGCTGGTTTTTTATGTCTACATATTATTGATAGCGTTAACTCTTAGCAAAAACTGGTAGTGGGTCAAAGCTGACTTCTGAGCGAGGCAGTTTTGCAACATCTTGCATGCGCCAGTCATCTTTACCATCATTGCTAACCTGTAGATAGTACTTAGCTTTTACAGGATCAATATCAACTTGCGCACTGTATTTATTATCCTTAACATGCTTAAGTACAACGTCGCGGTCTTTTTTGATATCTGTTGCGTGAGAAATAGAAAGCTCTAACGTATCGGGATAGGTGAGCGGTGTGCCATTTAGCAGCTTGCCTGACTGGAGGCTCTGCTCAGGATAGTTAAGATAGAATACAATATCGCCATTTTCTGCAAATTGCATTTGTCCATGTAAGTCTAAGTCATAGGTGAGCTTGTCACGAGACACATCATGATAGAGCGTCTTACCATCCATATACCAATCGTCACGTACCACGCTATCACGGATCTGGTAGGAGTAATAAACAAACCAAATACAAGCAATGACGACTGCAGCTGGCATGCCAATCACAAAGATAACGACCATGTAGTTTTTATACCATGGTTGCGTATCTTGATGTTTAAAGTTCGGTGTTGGAGTAGACATAAAATACCTATGCATCAGATACGTATTCAATAAATATCTATTAACTAGACATCTATAAATGGCATCAACGGATAATTTGGCGGCTAAACGCTACCAGTTTAATGGTAAAACATTTATTCGATAGCCTTTAGTTAGAGCAATTAGCTACTTGATTAGTGGCACTAGCTATAGACTACCGAATGACATACATGAAGTTAAATTACGGGTGTTTTAGTCGTTTACTGACCTTGAGTCGTAAAGATATTTTGTTTACTTACCTTGTACTCACCATTTTCGCTGTTCACATTTAGCGTTATAGGCGTTTGGCCAAATTCTATCACATCAGGATCACCATAAATACTAACTGGCATATCAAAGCTTTCACCCGCTTCTAATGGTACATCATTAAAACGAAGTTCTAAACTCAACCCATCTTGCGGTGCAAGCGTTATCTTATAGGTATGAGCATCTTGTGTCTTGTTGGTTAGCTTAACGATATAGCTGTTTTCGATCATACCTTGATTATTGATAGAAGACAGCTGATTACGATCGCGGCGGATATCAATTTCTAATGGTACACGATCGGTCAACGCATATATGACGCCGCCACATAGTACGGCCAATAGTGTTAAGTATGCAAACAGTCGTGGACGCAGTACGCGGCTCGGTTCTTTTTCTGCTAGCTGACGCTCGGTCGTATACCGAATCAAGCCACGCGGATAGCCAACCTTGTCCATTATATCATTACAGGCATCGATACAAGCCGCACATTGAATACAGGCAACTTGTAGGCCATCTCGAATATCGATACCAGTAGGGCAAACCTGTACACACATCGTACATTCAATGCAGTCGCCTAAATGTTCTGGATTTGTACCTTTTTTACGTGCACCACGCGGTTCGCCACGCTCATAATCATAGGATACGATCAATGTATCTTTATCAAACATCACACTTTGAAAGCGACCATAAGGACAAATCTGTACACACATCTGCTCACGCATGTAGCCTGCATTGGCATAGGTAGCAAAGGTAAAGATAAACATCGAGACCCAGATCCATGTTGGCCAGTCAGGGAAAGGAATCACGCCTATGGACTGCCAACTATGATATAGAGAATCTGTTCCTGCCACATAACTAACAAAGGTCGCCGCTGTAATTACAGAAAGCAAAAACCAAATTGAATAGATAAGTGTGCGTTTGAATATTTTGCTCGCACTTAACGGTGCTTTATCAAACTTGTTACGCTTATTACGATCACCAATCACCCATTTTTCGACATATTGATACAGATGCGTCCATATCGTTTGAGGACAGGCGTAACCACACCAAACGCGCCCTGCATATACTGTCACCATGAACAGCGTAAATGCGGCGATAATGGCAAAAGCTGCAATGAAATAAAAGTCTTGCGTCAAAAACGTCATGCCAAAAATATAATAATGCTGCGATGGCACATCAAACCATATTGCTTGTCTATCATTATAGCGCAGCCATGGCAGAAGTAAAAAAGCCGCCAAAAGAGCATACATCGTGATGACGCGAATATTTTGATAAAAACCTGTGACGAACCTCGGGTGCACACGATGCTTGGTTGCATCAAGATCGACTTGTTGTACAGGGATTTTATTGGGTTTTTGTGCTGACATAAACGTGCCTCTTTAAAAAAAGAATCAGTCTGCTGGCATGATGAACAAACACCTCTAGTGTCGAGGTATATGAGTGTGTGATGTTATCAATGTCAGTAAATAGCGGATAGAAAATTCGATAGGAAACCTTCTAATCTGCTTACCAAATGATCGATTGTAAATATAGTCGGTTCAACACAATTTCGATACAACGCCACGTCATAAAGGTACTATAAGCAGTAGACTAAACACGCCTGTATCTAAGTTATGTGAAATTGACTATCGCTTTGTATGATTGAGTTATAGCTATATAAAGCCATGACCAATAGACTATTTTAAAAAATAGCTATTTTAACATTCTCCTTCCTAATAATGGGTTGATAATCCTAAAAAGCAATAAATACATGAGCACAATTTCTAGTTATTTATATCCGCTCATCATTATCATTTCTAAATGAAAATCAATACCATTATATGCAAAAAGGAGAACTGCAATAACAGTTCTCCCTTGATTAAATCTCGTCCATATTCAGTGCAGGAGCAGCGTTTTAGTTAGCAATTGCTTCTTCAGTTACTACAGGTTGAGTAGCTGCAGCAGTAACAGGCGTTGCGCTTGTTTTATCTGATAGTGAGTAGATGTAAGCGGCAAGCAGCATAATGCGCTCATTACCTAGCTTAGTTTCCCACTGAGGCATAACACCAGCACGACCATAACGTAGCGTCTCACGAATAGTCTCGCGATCACCACCATACAGCCAAATATTATCAGTTAAGTTTGGCGCACCTGCTGAAATCATACCTTTGGCATCAGGACCATGACAAAGAACACAGTTGGTCGGTTCATTGAAAATAACTTTACCTTGAGCAACTTTAGTTTGATCAAGCTCATAGTCATTTTGATTGCCAGATATAGCTAAAACATACTCAGCAACGGCACGAACACCATCTTCACCAATTTGATCACGCCATGCTGCCATACCACCGATACGCCCATTGTGCAGCGTGGTCAGAATATTGCCAGCTTCGCCGCCATATAACCAATCATTATCAGTTAGGTTAGGGTAACCGGGTGCACCTTTGGCGTTAGAGCCATGACATACAGAACAGTTCTGTAAGAACAAACGGCTACCAACTTTTAAGGCATTTGGGTTTTCAGACAGTTTTTCGACGTAAGGAGCAAGTTCTATTACTTTTTCGTCGATTTGAGCCTGCAAATCTGCTGGTGGATTTTCGCTACGACGCATAGTTGCTTGCAACTCGTTTAATGTTGCCAAAGTCGTCGTCGCGCCTGCAGCATCTGCTTTTACCAGAATACTTTTTTCAAAGTTATCTGTAAATACTTTGTTATTGCTTTCAAGCTCACTAAACAACTCGTTTTTAGAGGTCCACGGTACAGTCTCACCGTCAACTTCTACGGTGGCGATACCTTCCCAGTGTTTGGGGAACATAGCTGGAAAGAATACCCAGTACGCGACACCCCAAACGATCGAGCCAAAAAATATCACCAACCACCATTTAGGAAGCGGCTTGTCGTATTCTCGGATACCATCATATTCATGACCAGTGGTACCGTCTTCCTCAACGTCTGGTTTGTATTTTAGTACAAACAGCAGAACGCCAAGAATAAAAAGCCAGCAACCGAAACTGATTAGCGTGATCCAAGAACTCCAAAAAAATGTCATCATTTATCCTTATTGCGCTGCTCTTCAGACAGAGACTTTATATCCTCGTCATCAAGCGCAAGTTGTGCATCTTCTTCGAAGCGTTTTTTGTTTTTTGGCGAATACGCCCACCATGCAACGCCTACGAAGGCAATAAAGGCAGAAACGGTCGCAATTGTTTGTAATTCACCAATACCCATTAGCGCTGTCCTTCCATTGCGGTGCCTAACTGCTGTAGATAGGCGACCAAAGCGTCAAGCTCAGTAGCACCAAGCACTGCATCAGGAGCACCTTCAATGTCTTCTTCAGTATAAGGAACACCGAAGCGATCGCGGAATAGACGCATTTTAGTTTGAACGTTTTCGCCATCTACTTCGTTAGTAGCCAACCAAGGGAAACCTGGCATCACTGACTCAGGCACTAGTGAACGTGGCGCAATCAAATGCTGCTTTTGCCAGTCTTCAGAATAACGGCCACCAACACGTGCTAAATCTGGTCCAGTACGTTTCGATCCCCATAAGAATGGATGATCCCACGTTGACTCAGCGGCACGTGAATATGGTCCATAACGTTCAACTTCTGCACGTAGTGGGCGAACCATTTGAGTATGACAAACGTGACATCCTTCACGAATATAAATATCACGTCCTTCAAATTCAAGCGCTGTCCAAGGCTCCATGGCAGGAAGGGGCGCATTCACGCCGCCTTCTTCAGGACCCTTGTTATCATAGATCAATGGTACGATTTCAACTAGCGTTGCAAAACTAATAGCAATTACAATACCAATGACTAACAAGCCTGTATTTTTTTCAATAATTTCATGCGGTGAACCAGCCATGATCGCTCCTTATACGTTAGCTGTCGAAGGTTTTTCGACACTAGGTTCATGATCCGTTGGATCAGCGACATCTACAGGCTTACCTTCTGGCATTTTAAGTGTTTTATAGCAGTTATAAGCCATTACAAACATACCCGATACATATAAGAAGCCACCAAATGCACGACCAATATATGGGAAATGCGAGAATTCAACAGTATCAACGAAGCTATATACCAAAGTACCGTCTGGGTTAGTAGCCAGCCACATCATGCCTTGGCCAATACCTGAGATCCACATAGAGACGATATAGAAAATCGTTCCTGCAGTCGCTAGCCAGAAATGCGTGGTGATTAAGCTAATAGAGTACATCTTTGGTTTGTTGTAAATACGTGGTAACAGTACGTATAGCGAACCAATCGTAATCATACCAACCCAGCCTAGTGCGCCTGAGTGTACGTGACCAACTGTCCAGTCAGTGTTATGCGATAGCGCATTCACTGTCTTGATAGACATCATTGGGCCTTCGAACGTTGACATTGCGTAGAACGACAATGCCACAATCATAAAGCGAATGATCGGATCAGTACGTAGCTTATCCCAACTACCTGATAGCGTTAGTACACCGTTAATCATACCACCCCAAGATGGTGCGAATAGGATGATTGAGAAGACCATCGCAAGAGACTGCGTCCAATCAGGAAGCGCTGAATAATGCAAATGGTGACCACCAGCCCACATGTATGAAGCAATTAATGCCCAAAAGTGAACGATAGATAAACGATAAGAATAGATAGGACGGCCAATCTGTACAGGAACGAAGTAATACATCATTCCAAGGAAAGCTGCCGTTAAGTAAAAACCTACCGCGTTATGCCCGTACCACCACTGCACCATCGCATCAGTTGCACCGCCAAATAGCGAATAAGATTTGAACGCACTAACAGGAATCGCCATGCTGTTTACGATGTGTAGTAGTGCAATCGTAATGATGAAGGCGGCAAAGAACCAGTTAGCTACATAAATATGTGAGGTTTTACGTTTAATGAGCGTACCAAAAAATACAATGGCATAAGAGATCCATACCAAGGCAATTAAGATATCGATAGGCCACTCAAGCTCAGCGTATTCTTTTGTTGAGGTTAAACCTAAAGGAAGGGTAATAACGGCGGATACAATAACCGCCTGCCAACCCCAAAAGGTAAACCAAGCTAAGTATGGCGCAAATAAACGCGTTTTACAGGTACGCTGAACGATGTAGTAAGACGTTGCGAACAGGGCAGAGCCACCGAACGCAAAAATCACCGCATTGGTATGCAGTGGTCTTAAACGACTAAAGGTCAGCCATGGAATGTCAAAGTTGAGTGCTGGCCATGCTAACTGTGAAGCAATGAACACACCAAGACTCATGCCGACGATGCCCCAAACGACAGCCATGATCGTAAAGAATCTTACGACAGTAATTTCATACTCACGGTCAACTGGGGCGACTGCTGTGTTTTGTAAACTCATTGGATGATTCCTTTACAGCCCGAATTATCAACAGAATTAACCAACAATCTATGCTGTCTGCACCATAAATACTCTCAAATTCATATTTATACTAGCGCCAACGCATGTTGTTTTTTGACTTACTTAACGCAATGATGTCATTAATTATCAATTTAAACCTTTGTTATCTATCAGTTGATACTAATAAATAGAAATAGGCACTTCATGCACCTTGCTTAAGGTCAATCGATAGTAGGATTGTTAATAGGTCATCAAGGTAAATAAGACGCGCCGTTTTCAGCATCAAACATCTTATAAGGCTAAATATGTATCTTAATTATTACAAAAAAACCTGTACTAATGAAGATAGATACCCATATCTATAGGGCTATTAAAACGCATTGACCATAGATGTATGCTAGCGGCGGCTGACAAAAAACACGATTATGTAATGTTTGGTTAAAACTCCCGACTCTGTTTAAGGGTATTGTAACGCAATCCTAATTAAATATCATCAGAACTGTGTGCCAAAATACAAACTCTTTGGTATAAATGTTAGCGAGCAACTTATTATTGCTATGCGACTCCTCTATTTTATACACAATTTTGTCACTATTCTAGATGCTCACTTTAATTCAATAGGGGAAAAGGTCTCTAGACATAAGCGCAGGCCTGCAAAGAAGTTTTGTAACAATAACATTGCTGGGCTAGTAAATAGGTTTTACTTCTTATCAAGTCGCCATTTATAATGAGGTTGAACGTCATTAATGGCTATGTGTTGCATAGATCTATTGATAGCAATCATTTTAATAATTCTACATTTTAATAATTTTAACCGTCAGGCTAATTGTATATTGAATAGTATTGGTCTGACAGAGTATCAATTAAGGATAATATAGTATGGCAGTTTTTTTGACAGACGAATGGTTTGAGCAAGTAGAAACAATGGGTAGCGAAGCAGGTGAATTAAACTTACCGCCAGTACTGGCAAATATGGTCGTTAATCTGAAAGTGGCTGAAGCTGATAAAAATATCGAAGCCAACTTTGCAAACGGTTTACTGCATCGCGGCTTAAACGATAATGCAACGACGACACTGCTATTAGACCGTGATATTCTACAGTCTATCATTACTGATTTTGATACCAATCAAATCATGGGTGCGTTCATGAGTGGTAAAATCCGTGTTGAGGGCGATATGTCACAGTTAATGGCAGTACAGACTGCCCGTCCAAGCGCAGAGCAAAAAGAGCTATACACTCGCATTAAGTCAATGACGACAATGGCTTAATCGCATATTCATACGACTTTTACGTTACGTTTTTAACTATAAGAGTTCATAAGATATAAAAAAGCCCCTAATTCATATTAGGGGCTTTTTTATTGAGTGATAAAATCAGAACTAGCATAAAAAGCTGTAGAAAATCTTTCGAACCATTTAGCTGGCTTTTGATTGCTGCGTCGTATTTGATTGATTTTCTTTGTATATTGCTGCTTGTAGCCATACGTTTGCTTGAACGTAGTCATGTACTTTAATACTGTTAGTTTCAGCAGTATTGAGCGCACCAATACGCACTACGAAAGGATCTGCATCTTGTTCACGTAGCGTTACCACATCAAACAATATGATAGATTTACCATTAAACACGGTTTCTTGTTTGCCAAGTACTTGACCCTGACACCAAGCTTCATCTTCTTGTCCTAGCGTATCGCCAAACAAATAAGCGCACATATGGCCTAAGTTAATCTCAACAGGTGCCATTTGCTCTTTGGTTTCAGGTTTCCATTCACTGATTTGCTCTTGCAGGTCATCAGGGATTTTTCCGTCATTTGCCGCCACGATGTCGTTAAAGGCACGGTGATAACGGATAGACTCTTGGTCTTCGACCATGATGACTTCGTTTTGTTCGCTTGGCTTAATTTCATGCGCCCAAGCACTAAAGTTCACATAGTAAGAAGTATCGCGTTGATACAAATGACGGTTGGTTGTATAGAGTTGATCAAACGCATAAATGATACTGCCATCAGTGGTACGTAAACGTAAAACAGCATCATGCGAGTTGTCATTGGCAATGACACGCTCAATTTTACAGTTCAATCCATAAGGACTATCGACACAAGGGTAGGCATTAATAAAGCATTCAGGCTTGCCATCTTTCATCGCGAGCACTTGATTGATATGACAAGGCTGATCTTCTGATAGAAGTAAACAGCTGTCTTTTGCGCTAACGTTATTGTTCAGGCCTTTGGGCATTGCAGCGACTTCGATCATCTTTTGTAGCCATTCAGGCACATCGTGACTCATATCATCGGTCAGAATACGCCAGTGATCAGCGTGACCTGCAGACTGCTCATCGGTCAACGTGATCTTGGTAGGAGATTGAATGTTTTTGTATTGATAGTTTATGGTCATGAAAATACTCAAAATTAAGTCAGCGTGAGGTTTTTATCTAGTACTGTATTTGCTTATATGCCATCCAATATTTTAAATGATTGGTTTATGACGGTCAGCGATATTATCAGTAAATAGTGGATAAACCTCAATGAGGGGTTAATGACAATTGTCTTTAGCATATAATATATAGGTATTGGTACAGTTAATAGCAAGCCCCCTATAAAAAATAATAACAAAACCCAGTTTTTTGGTAAAAAATACTCTCTGTTGTTGCTAATGACTGGCACATATCAGCTAGTTTGTGTCAAACTAGCTCCCTTTTGACAGCTGTTATTGGCTCGTCTGACACCCTGTTTTTGTGTTTGATTTATATGTGAGTAGTGGTAACTGTATGATGCATTTACTGCTGCTCGTTATGCAACCTATATAAAGTCGCACGTAGATAAGATAAAGAGTTTGAATATGTTTCGTCCTTTAGCGTTATTTATCGGCTTACGATATACCCGAGCAGAACGTAGTAATGGCTTTATCTCCTTTATATCACTCATATCGATGATTGGACTGACGCTTGGGGTTGCCGTATTGATTACGGTGCTATCAGTCATGAATGGTTTTGACCGTGAATTGAAAACCCGTATTTTGGGGATGGTACCGCAGGCTACGGTAGTCTCATCAGAAATCATTGGTGATTGGGAACAGCTAGCCGATGAGATTAAAGAAGACCCAGAAGTGGCTGCTGTGGCACCTTTTATCCAACTGCAAGGGATGCTGACTTCAAACGGTCAGGTTGCAGGTATCATGGTGACAGGCGTCGAGCCTGAATACGAAAAAAATGTCTCCATCATTAATGAGCACATGATTGAAGGTAGCATTGATACCCTGCAAAGTGGTGACTTCAGTATCGTCTTGGGCGAAGAGATGGTGCAGTCTTTGGGTCTGCAAATAGGGGATAAAGTGACGCTCGTATTGCCAGAGGCGTCACCATCCCCAGCAGGTGTGATACCGCGATTTAAGCGTTTTACTTTGACAGGTATTTTTACGATCAGCCCAGAAGTCGACAGCCTCATGGCGTTTATTCCGATGGGAGATGCGGCAAAATTACTGCGTTTGCCAGAAGGAGCGCAGGGCGTACGCATGAAGCTTAATGATATCTTTACTGCGCCAATAGCTTCGGAAAAAGCGGCTGCTATAGCACCTGAGAGATTATATCCAAATGATTGGACACAGACTCACGGCAATCTATTTGGTGCAATTCAAATGGAAAAAGCGATGGTCGGTCTATTACTATTTTTGATTATCTTGGTTGCCGCTTTTAATATTGTCTCAAGCCTAGTCATGTTGGTTACCGATAAAAAAGCGGACATCGCAATTCTGAAAACCTTTGGTGCGTCTCCTCGTTTGATTACTCAAGTCTTTATGGTACAGGGTGTGGTCATCGGTGTGATTGGTACTATCGCCGGTACGATATTGGGTGTGATATTTGCGCTTACGGTTAGCGATATTTTAGGTTTTATTAATCAAGCCTTTGGTTTGAACCTATTTGATGCGTATTTTGTCAATTACTTGCCATCGCAGTTACGTTTGTTAGACGTGCTATTAATCACAGGTGCCTCATTTGTACTGAGCTTTTTGGCAACGATTTATCCAGCGCGCAGAGCGGCTAAGATTCAGCCTGCTCAAACACTACGCTATGAGTAATCCCAAACGCCTAAATGTTGAAATAAATATCGAAATAAATAAAATAAAGGAAGCGCTATGTCTGCCATTTTAGAGGCGACCAATATCAACAAGATATATGATGAAGGCGCGGTCAGTACGCAAGTATTGACTGGTCTTGATCTAACTGTTCATGCGGGTGAGCGCATCGCTATCGTTGGAACCAGTGGTTCGGGTAAAAGTACGCTGCTACATTTGCTGGGCGGTCTAGATACGCCAACCAGTGGTGAGGTTTGGTTGCATGGTCAGTTATTAAATAGCATGAATGAAACTGAGCGCGGGGCAATGCGTAACAAGCATTTGGGCTTTATTTATCAGTTTCACCATCTATTGGCAGAATTTACTGCAATAGAAAACGTAGCCATGCCGCTACTGATGCGTCCAAAAGTATCAACGACCGATGCTCGTAAGCAAGCGGTTGAGATTTTAGAAAATGTTGGCCTCGAGCATCGTTTGATGCATAGACCCGGTGAGCTATCAGGTGGTGAGCGTCAACGTGTAGCGATTGCACGCGCGCTAGTCACTAAGCCGTCGCTTATCTTGGCGGATGAGCCAACAGGTAACTTGGACTACGACAATGCCCAAAGCGTCTTTGGCCTATTGTCAGAGCTACAAAGCACCCTGCAAACGGCGCTACTTATGGTGACGCATGATCGCAATTTAGCAGCGCTTGCTGACCGTCAGCTGTTGCTACGCAATGGACATTGGGAACAGTATTGATTTTATAAGGATGCGTAAAATGAGTGAAGATGACAACCCAATTGCGGCTTTTGGCAGTGCAGAAGAGGGTGACGAGCCATTAAAGCCTTACATCGATCCAACTTTGTTTGAAACGCTTGATAGACAGGCGCAAACCGAGTTGCTAACACCTGTGTTTGATGCCATCACTTTGGCTGGGGTGGATTATGACCTGAAAGTCCAAGACAGCGCGGCAGGCAAGCGTTATACACTCTGTAAAAATGATGAAGTCATTGAGATCGTGCCGATGGATAGCAATTTCACTGACAAAGTCTTAAATGCTATAGAGAGTAGTAAAAAAGAATGAGCTGTACTGGCTAAAATGTAAGCGTTATAGCAGAGTAGTGAAATTAGTTGAATTTAGAATTTCTCAGATTTGTCAGAAGTCTTTGGCTGTCGCTTCTGCCAGCTCGTCACGGTCTTGTAACGCCAAATGGCCTTAAATGCCAAGCCACAAATAAGACTGGTGACAACGGCCAAAATGGTTAGCCCTATACAGAATGCAGCAAGCGATACTGTACCACGATAAGTAATAAACGGATTGGCACCGTTGGATAATGCCCATAAGCTAAAATCAGCAATCATTCTACCGATAAAACGCAAGCTAATCATGGGCGCATCAATAATCTTTGCACCGATATAGTAGCCAGCATAAAAGATGGGCAAGCTAGTGACTGGATTAGTAATCCATGTTAAACCGAGTGCCATAGGAACATTAGCGCGAAAAATAAGCGAGCCAATGAGTGCCAGTAACATCTGTCCTGGCAACGGAAAAAATGCACTTAGTACACCGATATAGACGGCCTTATTTAGGCTGTGTCGATTGAAATGCCATAACCTTGGATCAGCCAAGTGCGGTGCGAACAGCTTTAAAGTACGACTTTCTAAGATTTTCTCTGGTGTAGGAAGTAGGTCTTTTAGACGTTTTTGGGGCACAGGATCGCCTTTAATCGTTAACTACAGTCTACTCAATAGTGTTGAGAAACTGGTATAGAGTAATATATGGTGAGTAGGATAAAGGTTAGAACACACAGAATGGTGGTGTCAGATAGTTACCACTTAATACGTTGCTTCAGTATAGGGTAATATAAATATAAATGCTATTGCATCACGTGTCATTTGCTATGGTAAGTAACCATATCTGGTAGAATAATATGTAAGTCATCAAGCAAGGAGTGCTGGTGTACTGGTTAATTGGTAGCCTCATAATTATAGTTATGATGGGTGTATTGGCAGCCTCAGATAATGTGAGTTTGCCAACTGACCTATCTTTGCTAGGTATGGTTAGTACGACCAGTCTGTCTTTGGTACTTATTGCTTTTGCCACGATTCTGATTGCGTCTACTCAATTCAGCATACCCTCGATAGGCCGCCACAACGCTGATAAAAATACCTCTAATGGTACATTTCGTTGTAACAAATTTCCTTTCCGTATTATTAGATATTTAGTCTTAGCTTTGCTAACGGCTGCATTAGTGATAGGCAGCGCACTGCAAGCTTTGGTTACTCATCAACAAGCAGAAACCACTGAAATAACTGCACCGATACGAGTACAAGCACTCGTGCGTATCGAAGGGTTGAGTGACAGTGTTTATGATGCCGCTACAGATAGCGGTTATAGACAAGTAGCGGTGATAACGAATATCGCTCCGTTAGTCGCTGAGCTAACGCCGATAGAATTAGCAATTAAAACATCCGACTACTTAGATGTGAATAAAAATAGCCTAAGCAGAGATTACGATGTTAGTTCCAATGAAGTTAGTATTAAAGCTAACGAACACCGAATCTTACTTAGCGCCTATCCAAGAACGTCTACAAATGATAACCAGCTTTCACCCTTAAACGATTTGCAGCCCGGTGATGAAATATTCATGAGTCTTGCACTAGCGCCGTTGGCTACTTCTGAGCAAGCATTAAACAATCCTACTGGTTTTGACAGTTATCGTTGGTTACGAGGTCGGCATATTGATGGTGTTGCAAGTATTTTGGCCGTTAGCCCTACATTGGCAAATAGCAACGAAATCAACGATAAAAAATATTCCAAGCAGTCTCTAGGTTCTGATTCGTATCTTCAGCGCTTTCGTACTCATATTGATCAAGGGCGTTGGCGATTACGAAAGCATTTCTATCAAGACTGGTCAGCGCATACGACAGCAGAGCAACAAGCAAAAGCCGTTACATTAAGTCTGCTCACGGGTGATCGCAGCTTGATTAATCGTGATACGAAAGACTTATATCAACTGGCGGGCATTTCGCACTTGCTCGCTATTTCAGGCACACACGTACTATTTTTAGCGATTGTGCTAGCAGGTATAGTTGTACTGCTATTTGATCGTAACTATTCAGCGATTTATCGTCGCATTCCGCGCTGGCAAGTGCGCTGGTGGGTAATGATTGGCGCCGCTTTTGTTTATGCGTTATTTACTGGTTTTGACGTGCCTGCTGCTCGTACGGCTTGGATGTTATTAGCGATTGGATTTGTCAGATTAACATTGCTGCCTATCAGTACGATGCGCGTTCTATTGGCACTGGCTGTATTGATGGCTTGGCGTGACCTGTATGTATTATGGCAGGCGGGATACTGGCTGTCTTTTATCGCAGTGGCGCTACTGCTCAAGTATGACGATAAGTCGTATGAGCACCAAACTACTGCTGCTACGACTATATACGATGGTAAGCCGCATACTCATATTAGTAGTGCACTATCTAGCCGTATTTGGCAAATGGTCAAACGTGTATTTAAACTACAGTTTTGGCTGTTTTTGACATTACTCCCTATTACGTTGCTTTTATTTGGCAAGGCATCGCTATGGGGGCTTTTTATCAATTTATTTGCCATTGGTCTATTTGGCTGGGTGATTGTACCGCTCAATTTATTAGCAGGGCTGTGTTACCTTTTGGTGCCGAGTATCGCTGATATTCTTTGGATTATTATTAGTACGATTGTCCGTCATCTACACGATCTGATGAGTTGGCTGACGTCATTGCCAGCGCTATCGGATGCGTGGCTCTATACACCAGTTAATATAGCGATACTATCGATGGCTTTGCTAAGCGCATTGCCTTGGTTGTTGCAACGAGGTTTGCTCAGTCGTTGGTTAACGTTGCCACCATTAACGTTGCTGATGATGACGGTATACGCCAATCAGCAGTCATTCGTAACGGTACCGATTCTATATATTTTACCGACAGGTGATTCGTATATAACGGCAGCATTGCTAAAATATCCTACCGTCAATGAAGACAGTACCAATTGGTTGTTCTTAGCTGATCATAGACCAGCCTCTACACGAACGATGCCGAGCAGCCTGACAGCAGACAAGTTATCTGAAAATTTAAAGCAACAAATGGGTAGTTTATCTGTCAAAGAATTAGAGAGCATTGTCGTACAGAGTAGCAGTGTCGGCCTGACTGATACGTTAACTCCTAACAATAAGAATATTGCTACCGATACTAAAGCTTCTGAATTACTGCCGATGACCGTTGCACAATTAAACGAGCAATTGCCTATTAGCCAATATTGGCAAGCAGGGCGCTCTGATCGCTGGTCTACATTTCAGCAAGCCCATAAAACAATCAGACAATCTGAAGATACGCCTACTATCAGTGCCCAACGTTGCGAGCAAGGCAAAATATGGCAGTCGACTAACGATGAGTTGTCAGTACAGGCCATCACTGGTTGGAGCGTGATAGGTGATGCCAGCGTTTGGGATTGTACGATTGCTCTTGATACTAACTTGCCTATACGAGTTCTAAGATACAATGCAGCAGATCCACTAAACTCGTTACCTGTTAATTCGCAAGCGCAAATAGCCACCAATCAGTTAACTGGCAAACAGTTGGAGTCCTCCCAGTCACGTTTGGTTTTAAATACTGATACTCATCAACGCGTTTGGCAACTGTGGTCATTACTATGTTCAGCCGAATCGAAACATGAGGACATACTATTCAAAAATACAAGGTGGATTGGTCATAGTACCTCGCAAATTACAGCTGACGTTATAAGTAGTCAGAGAGTCGACGAAGTTATAACCTATGACAATAAACCTTTAGGGTTGGCATTATTGCTAGACAACATTGATAGCATTCGCAATGCCGGAACTGCTAACCCTTAAAAGTAAGGCTTATATTATCAGCGTTACAATATAGTGATATTTCACAGTTATACTATTGAACCATTATTGAAATACCACCATACTTAGCAGCCTATTAATACAGGTCACTGGTACTGTGAGAAAGCATCAGGTATACACCACTGTGATAACTGTATTTCTCGATAACCTTATTTTATTGTTTTAGATTGTTTCTAACTTAGGAAGTTATATGCCCAACTGGCCACCAGACCCTAACAAACGTCCTGATAACTCGGCAAATCAGCCAACGCAACTGCAGCAACCAAGCCCGCCAAGTGGACAAGAGTGGAAGGTGCTAGAAAACACATTGTTAGCGAGTGTGGTTGAGCAGCGCCGCGCCCGTCGCTGGAGTATCTTTTTTAAACTACTGACCTTTGGTTATATCCTATTGATATTTTTGACCCTTGGTCGTGGTTGTAGCAGTGCGCCAACAGGTATGGATGCAGTCGATACTAGCGATCCGCATTTGGCAGTGGTTGAGCTTCAAGGCGTCATCAGTAATAATGATGTGGCGAATGCGTACGATGTTAATGAAGCGTTGAGAGATGCTTTTGCAAACAGCAACTCAAAAGCAGTAGCATTAGATATCAACTCACCTGGCGGTTCACCAGTACAGTCTGATGAGATTTGGCAGACCATGATGGACTTACGCCAAGAGTATCCCGACAAAAAGCTTTACGCTGTCATTGGTGATATCGGTGCTTCAGGTGCTTATTATATTGCGTCTGCCGCGGATGAAATTTATGTCAATCCTTCAAGTTTGGTTGGCTCTATTGGGGTCATCATGCCAAGCTATAATGTTGAAGGCTTGATGGATAAAGTTGGCGTAGAAGATCGTACAATTACGGCTGGTGAGTATAAAGATATCTTAAGCTTGTCACGTCCGTTGACTGACTACGAAGAAAAGCACGTTGAAGGGGTGCTTGCCAATACGCATAAGCATTTCATCAATGCTGTCAAAGAAGGTCGCGGCGATCGTCTGAAAAATCCTGAGCAAAACAAACTGTTTTCAGGGTTATTCTGGACAGGTGAGCAGTCTATTGAACTAGGTTTGGCAGACGAAACAGGTAGTATTACAAGTCTGAGTAAACAACTAGACCTTGATACCATCATTAGCTATAGTCCAGCTGATCCGTTCCAAATGTTTATGGATCGTTTTGCAGTGAAGTTAGGTGCAGGTATCGGCTCTAGCGTTAGTCTTGATGTATTACCACAAGAAAGCAACACTGGGCAGATGCGTTAAGCGTTTTATGTTTTAAATATAATGTGTATGATTGTTAAGGCTGAGCATATAATTGTGCTCAGCCTTAATTGTATGCAATACCAAATAAAAAAACCTTGGTCTGTGTGTTAGTCTGATTAAATTGGCTATACATCTATAACCATCAAACACAGTCGTCAAATTTGCCATATAAACATGGTTGGTTTTGAAGAGGTTAGTTTTGATGTTATTGATTTTAATAATGGCAAAAGGTTCAATCATTAAAAATAATATATAACATAAACGATCCCACGAGAGTCTGTCATGAGTGATGAAATAAATTTGCAGTCCTTCACTGCACTACCTGTCTCTAAAATAACCAATAAACCTGTACTGCATTTTGCTCATGCTAATGGAATGCCAAGCGCTGTATATGAGCCATTTTTCGAAGGCTTATCAGAGTTTTTTACGATTGAGTATATTGCGATGTTGGGTGATACGCCGGATTATCCAGTGGATGATCATTGGCGTAGTCTGACGCAGCAAATCATTGATAGCGTGGAAAACTCCTGTGAAAAGCATGGCGTCGCACAGGTAGTAGGGGTGGGGCATTCGCTTGGGGCTATGTGTACGCTGCAGGCCACGTATCGTCAGCCTGAGCTATTTGCACAAGCGGTGCTTATGGATCCACCTTGGATTTATGGTAAAGTCAGCTTGTTATGGCATTTGGCAAAAACAGCAGACAGATTACCGCTGATGAATAATCGTCTAATGGACAAACTATCACCAGCTGGTGTGTCTAAACATCGCCGCGATGTGTGGGATAGTCGCGACGACGCGTACGAAAAAATGCGACATAAAGGGTTTTTCAAAAACTTTGATGAGCGTAGCTTTCAAGGATATATCGATCACGGCTTACATGAGCGTGCGGATGGCAAAGTGACATTAGCTATCCCTAAAGCCAATGAGGTCGCTGTGTTCCGTACCAATCCGTCTTGGTATTGGCTTGCACCGAATCGTGGCCCTAAAGTGCCTGTGACTTTAGTCATTGGTCAAGACAGTATCTTTTTAAAACGTCGTTTTCCGCAGCAGATAAAGTCACGCCTGGGTATTCCTTACGAAACTCATGAAGGAGGACATATGTTCCCGCTCGAGCATCCAGAGTCTGTCTCAACGCAGGTTTTAGGATTGATTAAGCAGCAATTGTCCAAATAAACGCAACATATCATTAGTCATGTTTGTAATAGATATAAGATGCCAGAGCATTTTTAAGTGATACCTTTATGCCAAAAAACGTAATTGCTCCATCTGGGGCAACCGCTTCACCTAAGCCTATGCCGCTATTTTCACGCGTGGGTACATTCGTGCTAACCGTAGGGATGGTACTTGCATTTTTTATCAGTCAGTTGATAGGTATTCATATCGCTGGCAAGCTGGTGTTACCTGCCGATGAAAAAACATCGATAGGGCGGATATTCTTTTTTGGTAGTAATGACGGAACAGTAGTGAGCCTGTCTATACTCATCGGAAGTGTATTGCTGATGGCAATTAGCGTACTTATCATTCGTTTGAAAGGTGGTAGTCTGCGTCAATATCTAGCCTTAAAGCCGTTCTCACTATCGGTGGGTATAGGAATGCTTGGGTTACTGCTGATATTTATGATTGCCAGTCAATCGCTGACGTATGTACTTGATATGGCGCCGTTGGTGTTCGTTGATCCGCTCTATCAGTCAGTCAGTTCGGTTTGGCTATTAATCTTTGCAATGGTCGTCGTCGCACCTATTTATGAAGAGATGGTCTTTCGCGGTATACTGTGGTCTGCTATCGCGGAACAGTTTACAGCACCATCATATTCAGAAAACTATGGTGCGATTGTCGCCAGCATTGTGACAAGTTTGATATTTGCTGTTATTCATGTGCAGTATGGTATCTATGAGATTAGTACCATCATGGTATTGGCATTGATATTTTGCTATGCCCGTATCAAGTCAGGCTCGCTATTACTGCCAATCGTGCTACACGTTGTTAATAATGGCGCAGCGATGTGGCAGTATATTGCGCAAGTCGCATAGATGAGATGCTAGTCATAACGACGGCTGGCATGTAAATGCTATCGAGCCAGTCAGATACCAAATTTGGCTATGTATCAGAATTACGCATCAGGATTTAGCGATAACACTTCATCAGCAGCTCGTTTAATATCATCGATTGTCAAATGAGGTTTACCGCTTAATGCTTGGCGCCATTTACGTGCGCCCATCAAGCCTTGGAATAGTCCTAAATAATGCCGTGTCATCGTCGGCAACGCTTCGCCTTTTCCAATTTGTTCTTCGAGATATGGGTAAAGCTGCGCTAAAATCTCCGAGCGCTTTGGTATCGTCTCAGGGTTTGCCTCTCTCCATAAGCTATTGGCTTCTGCTAATAGATATGGGTTGTGATAAAACGCCCGACCAATCATAACGCCATCGATGTGCTGCAAGTGCATTTTTATATCTTCAATTGTATCGATACCGCCATTGATTTCGATATCTAATTCAGGAAAGTCCTGCTTTAGACGGTACACATCATCATAACGTAGCGGTGGTATCTCGCGGTTCTGCTTAGGGCTGAGCCCTTGCAACCATGCCGTACGCGCATGTACGATAAAGCGGGTACAGCCTGCCGCTGCGACTGTCTGCACAAAATCTACCATAAACTCGTAACTATCAAAGTCATCAATACCAATACGATGTTTGACCGTCACTGGAATATCGACTGCGGCTTGCATATGCTTGACTAAGTCAGCAACGATTTTAGGCTCAGCCATCAAACAAGCACCTATCTTGTTGTGCTGTACGCGATCTGAAGGGCAACCGACATTAATATTGACTTCGTCGTAGCCATACTGCTGAGCAAACTCCGCGCACTGCGTCATCTCATTGATATCTGCACCACCCAGCTGCAATACAAGAGGATGCTCAAGCGTATCAAAGCGCAAATGCCGTGCTCGATTGCCATGTATCAATGCACCAGTACTGATCATTTCTGTATATAGATAGGTGTGCGGATTAAACAGCCGCGCAAAATAGCGATAATCTGTGGTAGTCCAATCGATCATCGGCGCAACTGAGAGACGTTTGTTGGTCATATCAACCATGGTGGTTAAGCCTTAATATTTGTGTCTTAAATAGATGGAGAAGGTGCAATGGATGAGACATACCATTGCACCTTATTTTCAAGAGTTTCAAGCGCTTCAAGCATTATGCGAAGCGGTAATTGATCATTTACCTATAAAATAACATGATCAATCTTTTTCAATTCAGGTAAATTATAAAAATAAAGCCCCATGATAATACCGATAAAGCCAATGAAGGCAATGTACAGTGCTGGCGAGAAGCTTATTAAAGTTGTAGCGTAACCAAGACCAAAAGGTATCAAAACGCCAATAATACCCTGTGTGACATTATTGCAAAAAGCGACGCCGGTGAGACGTACATTGGTCGGGAAAAGCTCTATCAAGATAGCAGGAACCATACCAATCACGCCAGCACAGAAGCCTAAAATTGCATACATAATCAGGATGTAGTCACCACCTGCTTGCAGATGATAAAAGAACGCCAGCATTTGGGCAATCAGCAAAATAGAACCGATTACCAACACTTTACCAAAATTCTCATGATTAGAAATCATCCCATAAAATATACAGCCAAAAATTATAAATATGATAGCCAAGCTATGAGAAAATCCGAATATATCGCTGTCCAATGAGAAGTTGATCTCTATTAAATCTGGTAATAGTAAAACGATAACCGTAGAAATGCTAGAGATGACTAGTGTCAAAACCATACCAATGAAGATTGAATGTTTACAGTGTTTAAAAAGTAGGGTCAGCGGTTTGCCTGAATTTTTGCCCGTCTTCGGTTTTACGAGTGCCAAGAAAAAAGGCGTCTCTCCAACCATCCGCCACACTAATAATGGCAAAGCACTTAGTACAGCAGCAACTAAAAATGGCAAACGCCATCCATATTCAGTTAACTCAGCTGTCGTCATAAAACTAGAGAGCCACATAAAAAATGTATTTGAAAACAATACGCCGACAAAGAAGCTGGCAGTAACATAGCTACAGGCTACTGATAGATACTGCCTGGGCACATGCTCCGCTACAAACACCCAAGATAAGGGAACATAGAGTCCGTATGCCATTCCCTGTATTATTCTTAATAAAATGAACAAAACAGGGGCAACGATACCCCATTGTGCATAAGTTGGTAAAAATGCCATGGCTAGAAGACTGCATGCGGTGACTATTATACTTAGCAATAAAACTGGTTTTCTACCTTTTATGTCGCCATAACGACCAAAGAGAATGCCTCCAATTGGACGTGCTAAATAACCAATGACAAAAAGCCCCATCCCTTGCAGCTTAGCAACTCTAGGGTCAGCATTAGCAGGAAAAATTGCTGCTGTCACAATATCTGAGATGTACAAATAAATCAAAAAATCGAAAAATATCACAGCGCTGATGAGGCTAATGAACATCACTGTGTTTCTGTCTTTAGTAGACATCAAGGCGTATTGAGAACGAGACGGCATAATAAATCACATATCCACAGAGTAAAACGGTTATTAGGACGATCATCATTTGGATAACCGCCCATGGTAAAAACGGCAAATCAAGATATATAAAAAATGATTTGCCGAAACAATAGGTTGTGTGTTTTAAATAAAGTTCTTTGAGTGGTACTTTGCTTACTTAATACAACTGAATTACGAAATTAAATGTTCTAGAGTTTTTAAAATTAAAAAACTGAGTATCTACAACAGCCAGTCAATAGGTAACCAAGACATAATGGTTAGCCAAACATGGTCACTCATATCGACTCGTGGCTCTGAGTCGTAGACTACTTTTTTACCGTTTTCCATGGTATGCCATTGCAAGTAACCATTTTCTAGTAGTTTGACTTCATACGCTTGGTTTAACAAGTTATCGCTCAACGCGCCGTGTAGCTGCCTCGCTAGCTCGTCATCATTGATAATCACACCCATTTCGGTATTGATGTTGGCAGAGCGTGGATCAACATTGTATGAACCGATAAAGACTTGATAGTCATCTACTGCGAACGTTTTCGCATGCAGGCTAGTCGATGATTGACTACGTGCTCGCCACAGTTTGTTGTCACGTTTTTCTTCAGCAGCGGTTGATTTTAGTTCGTATATTTTGACGCCTGAGCGAAGCAGACGAGGTCGCCACTGGCTATAGCCAGAATGAACGGCTGTCACATCAGTCGCATCAAATGAGTTAGTCAATATCTTAATATCAACACCATTTTCAGCCAGCTTAACCAATGTGTTAACGCCATCTTTGGTTGGTACGAAATAAGAAGAGATAATCGTCAGCTTCTTGGTTGGGCTACCAAGTAGATTGCGCAGTTGATGAACCAAGTTAGTATCGGCAGGAACTGTTTTACTTAGTTTACCGACATCATCACTCAAAAACTGCATATCTGTCCAACGAAAAGGTACACGCTTATTAACCAAGTCACTATCGATCGTAGAGTCTTGAATCGCAGCTTTATAAACTGTCAAGCTGCTACCTTCGTTGTTTTTCTCATCTAGGCCGAGCTTATCTAATGCCTCTATAAAATCAGGTGTGACATCGCTATCGAACTTAGCTAAGGTTTCGATGTCGAATGATAAGGGCGATGACCAGTAGCTATCAAAACTATTGTCGATATCTGCGACGACTTTACCAATTAGTAAGACATCCAAATCTGCAAATTGGCTGCTTTGGTCGTTGCTGAGATATTCGTTGCCGATATTACGGCCACCGATGATGGTAATCTGCTTATCAAAGGTCATGCTTTTGTTATGCATACGGCGATTGATACGTGGCAGACCAGTCACATAGTTCAACGTTGGAAACTTACGATGCATCAAAGGATTTATGATACGTACTGCAATGTTAGGATGGCTGGCAAAGCGTAATAAATGCTGATCGAACTTGGCACTATTATTAAAATCGTCTAACAATAAACGCACGATAACGCCGCGCTCAGCCGCGTCCCATAAGTCTTTCAACAGAAGCTGTCCAGCCTGATCGTTATGCCAAATATAGTACTGTGCATCGATATTGCGCGTGGCCATATCCGTCAAGATGCTACGAGCGGCAAAAGCATTCGCTCCTGTTACGATTGGATGATAACCAGATAAATCAGGGTGAATATCTTTTTGCGCACTAATAGCCGAGACTAGATCAGTGCTGCTGGCTTTAATAGTCTCATCTGGCGTCGTCTGCTCTTCTGAATATAGGGCTTCTACACGTGCTGATAGTGCTTGGCTTTCCGGTAAATGCGGCTTTTTTGGCAAACTTTGGCAAGCACTAAGACCTAAAGTCAGTCCTAGTGTTAGACTCAACGATAAGCTGCTTGGTTCTATACTGAACATCGACATAACAAATTTACCTTAAGGAGCCTAAATGTACTGATTAATAATCATTCTAAGTGTTCAACTCACTCTTTTTAGCTGAATTGCCAGACTGTTGTTGTATTACGCGAGGCAAAATCCAAATCGTCGCTAAGCTTAGCAGCTGTTATGATATCTGCCTATTACAAATACGTTATTTTTGTTAGATTTGATGCACGAAATCATTGTTTTTTAAGTATTGTTTAAATGTATATGTGACAAATTTTAAGTAATCAAATTGGTATATCTTTGGTATTCAAAAATAATATTCAGTTGCTCTTTGAAACCAGCTGTGCGGAATAAGTCGTCATGATATGATAACGCTGATGAATTCGGTCAACAATCAGAAGAATAAGCAGTCACTTTATATCAATTAGCATAATAGCAATTAACATACCAATCAAAGTAATGGAACGTTTATGAGTCAGTCGAAAAGCCATGATAAGAGCAGTTTGAACCAAAAAAATTCAAACGATGGGTTAGATCCAAACTGGCGTAACGATGCCTTAGATTTAGGGCTTGATTATGGCATGCAGACCATTGCCGTGCGGGCAGGCCAACATCGTACAGACGAGGGCGAGCACTCAGAACCTATTTTTACTACCAGCTCTTATGTTTACCGCTCAGCCGCTGATGCTGCTGCTCATTTTGACGGTACAAAAACAGGCAATGTCTACTCTCGTCATACCAATCCAAGCGTACGTACCTTTGAACGTCGCTTAGCCGCATTAGAAAACGGTGAACGTGCGGTTGCAACGGCTTCTGGTATGGGTGCTATTTTGACCATGTGTCTGGCATACCTAAAAGCGGGCGACCACTTGCTAGCAGCCAACCAGTTATTTGGATCGTCTATCGGTCTGTTCAACAACTATATGGCCAAATTTGGTGTGGAAGTCAGCTATGTGGATTGCTTTGACAATGAGGCATGGGCCAATGCCATTCAATCAAATACCAAGGTGATTTATTGCGAAAGCCCAAGTAATCCATTGGCGCAGATTTGTGATCTTGGTTATCTGAGTCAATTATGTAAAGCCAACGATATATTACTCGTTGTTGATAATTGTTTTGCTACACCAGCGTTGCAGCGCCCATTGGATCTAGGTGCGGATGTCGTGATTCACTCTGCGACCAAGTATTTAGATGGTCAGGGTCGAGTGTTGGGTGGTGCATTGGTTGGTAGTGACAAGCTGATGCAAGAAGCATTTACCGTGGTGCGCTCAGGCGGTATCAGTATGAGCCCGTTTAATGCTTGGGTATTTACCAAGGGGCTTGAGACACTTAAATTACGTATGCAAGCACATTGTCAAAATGCCAACCAAGTCGCAGAATTTTTGGTCAATCACCCTAATGTGAGTACTGTACACTTCTCAGGACTGAGTGACCATCCTGCGCACGAACTTGCCACACGTCAGCATCATATGAAAGACGGTTACGGTGCTATCATGGGTTTTGAAGTCAAAGCATCTGATAGCCGTGACACAAAAGAAGCTGCTTGGCACGTGATTGACTCGACACAAATGGTCTCTATCACCAATAACTTGGGCGATGCCAAAACTACGATTACCCATCCTGCAACCACTACGCATTTCCGTTTGACTGCTGAGGCTCGCGCCGAAGCTGGTGTTAAAGATGGTTTGATTCGTCTGTCGGTAGGTTTGGAAGATGTGGAAGATATTATCAAAGACTTAGCACGTGGTTTAGACAGTTTGTAAAGATAACGGTATAATTGCAGTTAGCGCTTTATATTAGCAAAATATCAATCATTTATTATTAAAAAACAAGAGAGGTAGTTATGAACATTCAAGCATTGATGCAACAAGCACAAACGATGCAAAAGAAAGTAGAGACGAACGTTGAAAACGCTAAAAAAGAGCTTGCTAATAAAGAAGTACAAGCAGAAGCGGGCAGCGGCTTAGTTAAAGTAACGATGACAGGTCGTCACGTGGTTAAGCGCTTGACCATCGATCCTAGTCTACTAGAAGACGAGCCAGATATGATCGAAGATTTGATTGCGGCTGCCATCAATGATGCGGTTCGCCAAGCAGATGATTTGTATGAAGAAACTATGGCTGGAGCGACTTCAGGTATGGGTCTGCCACCAGGTATGCAAGGCATGTTTTAAGCGGTAAATATGTTGTATTGAAGACAAAAATGGGGTTGTTATCGACATGATACGACCCCATTTTTATAGCTACGGTTTATAAATTCAGTTAGATAAAGTCAACTAAAGGAAGCTACTTTGCTTACAGCCAAATTTGATCAGCTGGTCAAACAGCTGCGTATATTGCCAGGCGTCGGTCAAAAAAGTGCCCAACGAATGGCGCTACATCTGCTTAGCAAAAAACGCCCACAAGGCATGGCACTCGCTCAAGCACTAGATGAAGCCATGCGTGATATCGTCGAATGTCAGCGTTGCCATAGCTTTAGTGATGAAGCTGTATGTCCGCTATGCCAAGATGTTAGACGTGATGACAGCCTATTATGCGTGGTCGAGACGGCAGCAGATGTCATGGCTATTGAGCAGACAGCGGGCTATCGTGGGCGTTATTTTGTGTTGGGCGGGCATCTGTCTCCTATTGATGGTGTTAGCGCTGATGACTTAAATATTGATCAGCTGGTATGGCGAGTGAAGCAAGAACCCATAGAAGAGCTGATATTAGCAACGGGCACGACAGTCGAAGGTCAGACTACGGCACATTTCATCAGTGAAGCGGCCAGTCGTCATGTCAATAAAGTGACGCGTTTAGCACAAGGTGTGCCGATGGGCGGTGAGCTTGAATATCTGGATAGTATGACGCTCGGTCAAGCTATGCAAAATCGTTCTTTTTTATAACGCTTTGATTGCCTCAAAGTCTTACCCAATTCATTTCTTGAAATTGTTATAATTACTTTATTATTGTTTTCTCGTTTAATTCTATTAAGGCGCGGTTTAGCGTTTTATTTTCTCCTATCAATGCAGGTATCTGCCCGTGTCCAACAACGTTTCAAACCCATCAGCTCAATCAAATGCTTCTGATATCAATGATAGCTCATCGCAAGAAGCTGCTAATACTGAGCCAATGTCAGTAGTCACACCATCCGAGCCAGCTACCAATACTCCAGATGTTGAAGTGTCTGATATTGAAGTGCCTGATATTGAGGTGCTAGGTACTGAAGTATTAGATATTGATGTACTGCTGGATATTGCTGATGATGTTGCTATTACATGGGTGCGTAAACAAAGCGAGTTAGAAGAAGTCATCGATGACTTAGCGACTTGCGGACGTGTGGCATTAGATACTGAGTTTATCAAGCGTGACACGTATTATCCACGCTTGGCACTCGTACAACTGAATACTGGCAATCATGTTTATCTACTGGATGCACCGCAGCTAAAATTGGCTGAACTGTGGGAAGCGCTACGCAAAGTAGATGTGGCTATCTGGCATGCTTGCGGCGAAGATTTGGGTATTTTTTATCTATTGTCTGGCTGTCCACCATTGACCAATATCTTTGATACGCAAATTGCGTTGTCTTATTTAACGGGTCAATTGCAAATGGGGTATCAGCAAGCATTGGCTGATCAGCTAGACATGCATATCGATAAAGAACACAGCCAGTCTGATTGGCTCCAGCGCCCGTTGACAGATGAGCAAGAGCAGTATGCCATCGATGATGTGCGTTATTTGCCAGCGCTGTATCTCAGTATCGAGCATGCGCTTAAGGCGCAAGGGTTATACGATTATGTCTGGGCTGATTGTCAGCTCTATGCCAGTGATCTATATGACTCGCAGCACGTCGAAGATGAAGCGATGTATCTCACGATGGCAGATTATCGTTATAACTCGCAAGAAATGGCAATACTAAAAGGGGTGGCCACGTGGCGAGAAGAGCTGGCACGTGCGACCAATCAACCGCGCACCTTTGTAATAAAAAAACAAGCGGTACGTGAGATTGTCACCGAAAAACCGAAAAGTATGCGAGAGCTGGCACATAAAACGACCATGCACCGTAGTATGTTGCGACTATATGGTGAAGAGTTGCTGAAAGTAATCAGGGATGCCAAGAGTCTACCGCCTGCTGAGCATCCAGACTGTCTTGTACCGCCGTATCGCTCAAAAAACAAAGTGTTATCAAAAGCAGTACAAAAGGCGATTGATGAACATGCGCGCACGATCGGTATACCTGCTAGCGTATTGATGCGTAAAAAATGGCTAGGGCAATTGTATGAAGTGGTTGCTCTCGATAAAGACGTTAGCGAACTGCCGCAAGGGCTAAAAGGCTGGCGTAACGACTGGGTTATTAAAACTTTAATTTCAGTTATTAAAAAACATAAAACTGAACTACAGCAGGGCATGGGTATTCATATACGATAAGGCAGCGTTCAATAAGGCTATATTCGATAAGAGGGAGAGCTTACATTAAAACATCTATGTCACTGCTAGCGTTTGAATCGTCCATGCGCTAAAAAGTATCGAGTCTGCTCGGCGACATCTGGGTTCACTAGCATGCCGGTGTGCGAAACTGGCATGACGATATGATCCGCTGCGGCTTCTATTTTTGTTTCTTCTATATAAACTGTGCCGTCATGTGCAAGCTGCTCGTTGAGTGGCGGCTTGTCAGATTTGCGCAGTTTGCGATTGTGATATTGCAAAAACAGCTGACCTAGACCATAAGGACGGTTGCCAGCGATGACACCTAGCGTTATATGTTTGGGCAATGGCGCAACTGTGCCATCTAGTGCGTCGACATATGAGCGACCTACGACAGCAGGAGTTAATCGCCAGATATAGTCGGCACAAACACTTCCTACATGCGGTGTCCCTAAAGTCACGCAACGTCCAATTTTCCATTTTGGATACTGAGCAATAAAATCACGAATGATTAAACCACCCAAGCTGTGTCCAACCAAGTCTACAGGATGATCTGGGTGGTGGTTTGTTTCTAGCCAGCTATTTAGGCGAGCGCTATTGGTTTTGATACCATCACGCATACTACGATAGCCATACTGATGGGTATCAAATCCTGCTGCTTGCAGGCGCTTGGCTAATGGTCGCATGATCCACGGGGTTTGATGTAGCCCATGAATGAGGATGACGCGAGTTTTTTGTTTAGGCGCTTTGTGTGACATAGCAGAATCCAAATGATGACTGTAGAAATTTGAAATAAGTAGCTTATTGTTGATATGTGTTTTTATCGCATTGAGTTCTTATCGTTTATTTTATTTATAATATTACCTACTAATGTAATAGATAAAAAGTCAGCAAAATAAAAACCTCCAAGTCAGCTGCTGACTTGGAGGTTTTTTGACAATAAATGAGCTGCTATCGAAAATGATAATTACATATAGTTTTCGATACTTGGGCAAGAGCACATTAGGTTCTTATCACCATACGCATCATCGACACGCGCGACACTTGGCCAGAACTTGTTTGCACGAATGTACGGCAGTGGGAACGCAGCGGTATCACGGCTGTATGGATGCGTCCACTCTTCACTAGTAATCATAGCAGCAGTATGCGGTGCATTGACTAATGGGTTGTCTTCTAAGGTCCAGCCGTTTTCACCAGCTTTGGCTTTCATGGCTTCCGCTTTGATAGATTTTAACGCACTGATAAAGCGATCCAACTCTTCTTTTGATTCAGACTCTGTTGGCTCAATCATAAGCGTGCCAGCGACTGGGAAGCTCATCGTTGGTGAGTGGAAACCGTAGTCCATCAAACGCTTAGCGATATCGCTTTCCGTGATGCCAGTCTCTTCCTTCAATGGACGAATATCGATGATACATTCGTGAGCCACACGGCCGTTTTTGCCCGCATATAAGACAGGGTAGTGATCTTTTAGCTCGGCTGCCACGTAGTTGGCGTTCAATAATGCTAGCTCCGTCGCTTTTAGCAAACCATCACGGCCCATCATAGCAATATACATCCATGAAATAGGTAAGATACTCGCTGAACCATAAGGTGCTGCTGATACTGCTGAGCAGTCTTTTTGTGCATTGTGCACAGGACTCAAGGTATGGTTGGCCATAAACGTTGCCAAATGCGCTTTCATACCGATAGGGCCCATGCCCGGACCACCGCCGCCATGTGGAATACAGAATGTTTTATGCAGGTTCATGTGCAATACATCAGCACCAACGTCTGCAGGCTGCATCATGCCTACCTGAGCATTCATGTTTGCGCCGTCCATATAGACCTGACCACCATGCTTGTGAGTCAAATCACAGATATGACGGATGCCTTCTTCAAATACACCGTGCGTCGATGGATAAGTGATCATTAGCGCACCTAGGCGATCGCTATATTCTTCACATTTAGCCGTTAAATCGTCGATATCAACGTTACCGTTTTCATCCGTTTTGACCACGACCACTTTCATGCCCATCATCATCGCAGTAGCAGGGTTGGTACCGTGCGCCGACATTGGGATCAAGCAAACATCACGATTGGTCTCGCCTAATGACTCATGATAACGACGAATCGCTAACAGACCCGCATATTCACCAGAAGCACCAGAGTTTGGTTGCATAGAAACATCATCGAAACCAGTAATGGCTTTCAATTGATCCTGTAGGCTATCGATCATTGCGATATAGCCAGTGACTTGGTCACGCGGTGCAAAAGGATGCACATTGGCAAACTCAGGCCAAGTGATTGGTAGCATCTCACTGGTAGCATTCAACTTCATGGTACAGCTACCCAGTGAAATCATGCTGCGGTTCATCGCTAGATCTTTGTCTTCAAGCGACTTTAGGTAGCGTAGCATTTCATGCTCGGTGTGATGCGAGTTGAATACTGGATGGGTCAAGATATCATCTGTACGTAGGTGTGCGCTATCCAAAGAAATACGAGCAGTTTCAGGTAGGTCACGTGACTTATTAACGAACAATTGAGTCAACGTGTTGAAATCTTGCTGATCGCTGGTCTCACTGAAAGCAACGCTCAGTTTGGTATCGCTTAGACGCCATAAATTGTAGCCGACATTGTCTGCGTTTTTGAAGATTTGCGTAGCCAATTTCTCTGAACCACAATCAACCACGACTGTATCGAAGAATTGATCATGTACCACGCTCAAGCTACTATCATTAGATTCTGTGATGGCATCAGCAAAAGCAGTAGCAAAAGCATGAATACGAGTGGCAATACGCTTCACGCCGCCTGGTCCGTGATACACCGCATACATACCAGCGAGGTTAGCTAGCAATACTTGTGAGGTACAGATGTTTGAGTTGGCTTTTTCGCGGCGGATATGCTGTTCACGCGTTTGTAGGGCCATACGTAGTGCTGTATTGCCTTGTGCGTCTTTTGATACGCCAATGATACGACCAGGCGCTGAACGCTTAGCCTTGTCAGAGAATGCAAAATAAGCGGCATGTGGACCGCCGAAGCCCATTGGGATACCAAAACGCTGAGTACTACCTAGTGCTACATCAGCACCCATATCTGCTGGTGATTTTAATAACACCAAGCTCATAATGTCACTGACGACACTCACGTAGGTTTTGTTTTCTTTTACTGCACTGATGACGTCTGTTAAGTCTTTAACATCGCCTTCAGCACCGACATACTGGAATAGCGCACCGAAATAGTCGCCAGATTTAGCGGTTTCAAAATCACCAACGACGACTTCCCAACCGAAGTATTTAGCACGAGTATTAATAACATCTAGCGTTTGTGGATAGACACGCTCATCGACGAAATACTGCGTTGATTTGCTTTTACTCACACGCTTTGACATCGCCATGGCTTCTGCTGCTGCCGTCGCTTCATCAAGCAGTGACGCACCAGCCAGCTCAAGACCAGTCAAATCGATACATACTTGTTGGAAGTTGAGCAATGCTTCTAGACGACCTTGAGCGATTTCCGCTTGGTAAGGTGTATAAGCGGTATACCAGCCTGGATTTTCGAGAACGTTGCGCTGAATGACAGCTGGCATACGAACTGGAGAGTAGCCTTGACCGATATAGCTTTTGTTAACAGTGATATCGTCTGCCATCGTACGCAATTTGGCAAGCGCAGCGTGCTCACTCATCGCTACTGGCAAATCCAACTCTTTGTGCAAACGTACTGGCTCAGGCACAGTGTCATTGATAAAGCTTGGCATATCTTTATAACCAACAGCGCTGAGTAGGTCAGCTTGCTTGGTCTCATTCGAACCTAAGTGGCGATAGACAAATTCAGCTTCGTTGAACAATCCTTGAAAGGTATCAAACGATGGGTTTTGAGAGATAGTCATGACAATCCTTGGTTAAGGGAGTAATAAACAAAATAGCAATTAAAGGAATAGTGTGAGCGGTACGTTATACGTAATGCACAAACTGTGTTTGATCAAAACGGAACTGGGTGTTGTAAACGCCATTGTCAGCACGTTCACCTGCGCCAATCATCATAATGATATGCTGATCGTCACCCAAGCCTAGCAATCGCTTCATAGCAGGCTCATCAAAGCCGCCCATTGCACAGCTGTCAAACCCATGAGCACGCAATGCTAGCATAAGGTTTTCGGCGGCAAGTGCGGTGTTATTGGTTGCCCAGTTTTTGGTATCCTCAAACGTATAATAAGGTGACTTAATTGGACCTTTTACGCGTCTAACTACCTGAGTTGCACCCCATTTTGCAGCCGAAACTACGTTGGCTGGGCCGCGCAAAAAGTCCATCGTGACGACTTTGTTATAGTAGTCTTTCACTTTTTTTGGAACTGGTTGATCAGGGTATTCGCGTAATATTTGCTTAGCATGATCGTGCCAAACATCAGTACGAGCAACGATGGCAATCAAACGAGCCGATGTTTTGGCTGCGTTTTGATTCATACAGTTTTTGACGGCACGTTTGCGATTGTCAGCGTCATCGATAACATAAAATTCCCACGGCTGTAGATTGCTAGAGTTTGGCGCTAGCATGGCCAAACGCAGACAGTCTGCCAATACGTCGTCAGGGATGGGCGTGTCAGTAAAACGGCGCACTGAACGGCGTGATTCTACGATATCGCGAAACGCTTGTAGCTGCGGCGTATGATTTGGCGTAGCGATGAGGTCTTTATTATCGGTGTTGGCATTCATATTAGGATCCATGCTGAAAATTGGGTTATCAGTTTGAGTCGTTATTGATGGCACGTATTCATTAGGATTCGAATAAGTGATCAATACGAGTCAATGAGATAACGCTTGGAAGCAATAACATCGAACGATAATGATTGTTGGAGATCTACATATAGAGCTACTTTCAAATAACAAGCATGGTCAATGAGCCAATACTTTTAATTAGAAAGACTTTTAAATCGTTTAAATAGAGAGTATAGATACTAACTGCCGCCAGTATCTATGATGTTTAGTCGGGGCTAATACTTTGTTCTAGCTAAGGTCTTACTAGAGCAGGCTTAGCTTATAAGTCGCTTTCGTACTCGTCAGCAGTCATTAGTGCTTCGTAGTCAACGATATTGTCAGGCTTCATTCTGAAGAACCAACCTTCGCCATACGGGTCAGAGTTGATGATTTCAGGATCATCTTCTAGTGCTTCGTTGATAGCGATAACTTCACCTGAAATAGGGGCATAAACGTCAGAAGCAGCTTTTACTGATTCAACAACTGAGATTTCGTCATCAACAGCGATGATATCGCCTACATCTGGTAGTTCAACGAATACCACATCACCCAATAGATCTTGAGCATGGTCAGTGATACCAACAGTGACCGTACCGTCGTCTTCTAGGCGTAGCCACTCGTGACTAGCAATATATTTTAGCTCTGCTGGGATGTTGCTCATGGTCTCTCTCCTAAGTGATAGAGGTTAATTAACAAAAGTAATGGAGGGTAGGCGTGTCGTTATTTTCAGAGTTATTCGTAAAATAACAACGCGCTCTAATGATAGAATTTATAAGACCTAAGAGTCAAACTGTTGCTTGCCGTTACGGACAAAAGGTAGCTTCAATACACGTACATCGACGAATTTACCTTTACCGCGTAGATCGACTTGTACACTGTCATCTTCTGATAAGCTAGCAGGTACACGGGCAATCGCGATTGAGTTTTTTAGGCTAGGGGAGAATGTACCACTGGTGATAATACCAGTTTGTTCGTTGTCTGTGCCTTGATTGATAGTCACCGTCATGCCTTCACGCAAAACGCCACGTGTGGTCAATAGTAGACCCACTTGCTTCATAGCGGTGTTGTCTTCTTTTGACTGCTTACGTTTGCTGACCAATGCTTCACGGCCGACAAAGGCGCGGTCGTCTTTGAGTGCTAGTGTCCAACCCATGTTGCACTCATAAGGACTGATAGTCTCGTCCATATCATGACCATAGAGGTTCATGCCCGCTTCCATACGCAATGTATCACGCGCACCAAGACCAGCAGGTTTGATGCCATTCGCTTTTAGCTGCTCAAAGAAAGCAGGCGCATCATCGGCATTCATAATGACTTCGACGCCATCTTCACCAGTATAGCCAGTACGAGCCACAAACCAATCAGTGCCTTCGATATCGGTCAAGTCAGCACCAACGAAAGGTTTTAGTCCTGCTAAGGTATCTGCCCAATTTGGCTTGGCTTGAGCCAGTTTTTCAATCGCATTTGGACCTTGGACGGCAAGCATAGCTAGCTCTGGACGCTCGGTAATTGCAATATCGAAACCTTCAGCGACTGTATTAAACTGTGCTAAATCTTTGTCACGAGTGGCTGCGTTAGAGACAATACGGTACTCAGTTTCTTCTGTATTCATCAGGTAGACGATCAAATCATCGATGACGCCGCCTTGCTCGTTGAGCATGCCAGAGTATAGTGCTTTACCAGCGGTAGTGAGTTTATTAACATCGTTTGCGAGCAGTTTTTGTAGCCATGCTTTAGTATCAGCGCCTTTGATATCGGTCACAACCATATGTGAGACATCAAACATACCGGCATCTGTACGTACCGCTTCGTGCTCTTCGATTTGTGAACCGTAATGAATTGGCAGTTCCCAACCAGAAAAATCGACCAGTTTGCCCTCACTAGCAATATGAGACTGGTAAAAAGGGGTGCGCTGAGGGGCTTGGCTTTGGGCGTTTTGAGAAGTGATGTCTTGAGAGTGGGTATCAGTCATAACAAATCCTTATGTGTACATCAGTCATACTCGGCAGAGTAAGGAGTGATGCGCAACGTAAAAGTAGCGAGAAGCAATATCGCAAGGTGCAAATATTACATCAAAGGGTGACACAGAAAGCAAAGATAAAGACGTAAGCCAAACAGACGCTGAACGTCGGTTTGAGCTGAGCCCTATCTGTCCTGTGACCTGAGATTTTCAATACGAATCATCATCTTGGGCAGTTATATAAGCCCTATCATTGATAATAGCGTATTTTCTCCCCTTCGGTGGGTAAGACGTCGTCCGTTCTTACCACTCTCCAGATTTGTTATGCCTTATGTTTGATAAAGTAGTGTGCTATGAGCGTGATGCTACCACGCGCTATCAAACAATAGTGGCATGCGTTTTTCAGTCCTTTTACCTGAGCGATTGGCAGGGTAGATGCGCCTTCGGTGGTTATCTAGCAATTGCGAGTGTTGTATAACCAATAGGGTTCAATACAAAATCGATGCCGTCAAACTCTCTCCTGAAAAACGCTTTTATTATGAAAGGTTCAAAGCGCTTTTACAAGTCATCAAAGCCATTAAAATGAATAAATTTGGCAAAAACGATGTTTTGATAGGGGAGTCTGCAAATAGACGACATTTTATGATAGTTTTTTTATTCTCTATATCAGCGTTTTATCTGTGTTTTTGGCAAAAGTTACGATAGCAAAACGCAAAGCGACTACTGGTGTTTGCCTGAAATATGCTAACCTACGCGCATAGTTTCTGATAGGTGATTTTTATGCATTGCGATATTTACAAATTTCCCAAACATGATGACATGTATATCTACATTGCGCGTCCTGATTATCCTGATGATACTGACGAAATCAAAGATTGGCTTGGTGTGTTGCCAAAAGATTTTCGTGCGGGTTTAGGTCGTAGTAAGTTTGTCATGCATTTGGACTTGGCGACAACGGATAAGCTTGCTCGTGTTGATAAAGAAGAAGTACTGACAAAACTACAGTCTCAAGGTTACTTTGTGCAGTTGCCGCCGCAGGATGTTATGCGTCGCCAAGCAGAGCTGCGTGCTCGTGAATCGCAGGACAGCATCTACAATTAATAGGCTTGTTGGCAAGTAAGTATGGTGAGGAGTATCAGTACGCTACCTATAAATCAGTACGCTACCTATAAAATAGCGTCGATAAAAAACCAATGACACATTTGCTCACATGCATTTGGGTAGAAAGTCATGATAAACTGACACCCTACGTAATGTACAAACAAGCATACATAATGCATAAGCTCATTATGTATTTGGACCCATTCTAGTTCTACAGAATGCACATATACCGCTAGACACAGATGGTGTCATCGGCGATAAACGCAGGTAAATAAACACGCATGGACTGGTTAAAAAGTATTTTATATAGCTTACCGCTAGAGTCTATCAGTGACATTCTCGGTGAGATTGCCATTTGGTGGGGCCAAATGGTGAAGGATGTCCCGCCCGCAGATTTGCCAATGTATGCTTATCTTGGTGGTGTTGTTTTGGTATTAGTACTATGGATACTCGTTGCTCGTGTAATGCCAAAACCGCTAGGTGGTATGAGCTGGATGGTTTTGTTTGCGGTATTGGTAGCACCAGGTACAGCGCTTGGTGATCCGAGCGAGCTTGCACCAGCCAGCATTAGCGTAGTCTACGCTGTGCTGATGAAAGATTACGCAGGTGCGGTTGCCAGTATGCTGCCAATATTAGTGATACTGGTCGCAGGGCTTTTTGTTGGTTTCTTATGGCAGCTGATACGCAGCGCATTTGCATCGAGCTTGGACAAAGCCCGTAGCCGCAGCGCAGAAGATACGCAGGCAACACTACAAATGACTACAGGCAGTTATTTACCAGAAGACGCTACTGTCACTGAACAGCCTGACACTAATGTAAGCTTGAAAAAAAGCAGTACATTGGCTAAGAAACCGGATAATAATACATCTGATAAGTGATAAAAATAGGCTAAGCGTTGAGACAAAATTATTGTCTTAAAAACTGTTTGATGCCTCAATAAAAAGACACTACTGCGTGTCTTTTTTTGTGCCAGATTGTTTATTGGGCCTATAAATAATTGTTCACTATCCCCTGCACATAACAATTGTTAATAAATGCGAACGCATGAGTATTTTGGCAATGCATCAGGCTGTGCTAATCTAATTTATTCTTTACTAATTCATTTTGTATTAATCATTTATGTTTTAGACCTATCCATTTATAACAACTCATCTATAACAACAATCGAGATATGATTATGACCACAGCTGATAATACCAAGAAAAACTTTACTGGTACCAGTAGTTATATTGCTACCGATGATTTGCAGCTGGCAGTGAATGCTGCCATGACTTTACAAAAGCCATTATTGATCAAAGGTGAGCCTGGCACAGGTAAGACGTTGCTCGCCGAAGAAGTTGCTGAGAGTTTGGGTATGCCGCTGATTACTTGGCACGTCAAATCGACCACTAAGGCTGAGCAAGGACTGTATGAATACGATGCGGTATCGCGCCTGCGAGATTCACAATTGGGTGACGATAAGGTTTATGACATTGCCAACTATATCAAGCCAGGTAAGTTGTGGGACGCTTTTACCAGTACAGAGCGTAGCGTACTACTGATCGATGAGATTGATAAAGCCGATATCGAGTTCCCAAACGACTTGCTACATGAGCTTGATAAGATGTCTTTTTATGTCTATGAGACGGGCGAGACCATCACAGCAGCGCAGCGTCCAGTGGTTATTATTACCTCAAACAATGAAAAAGAGCTGCCAGACGCGTTTTTGCGTCGTTGCTTCTTCCATTATATTGACTTCCCAGAAGAAGAAACCATGCGTCAAATCATCGAAGTACATTTTCCAGATATTCAAGAAAAACTGGTCAATGATGCATTGGATATTTTCTATAAGCTGCGCGGTATTCAAGGTCTTAAAAAGCCGCCATCAACGTCTGAGTTGGTCGATTGGTTAACCTTGTTACTTGCTGATGATATGGCTCAGGACGAGCTAGAAGAAAATCTGCGCGGCGAAAAGTCTATACCGCCATTATATGGCGCATTGCTCAAAAACGAAGCCGATGTAAGTTTATTACAGCGTTTTGCCAATATGATGCGTCGCTAATGTTTGCCGATTGCGTTGACGTTAATTTCTTATGTCCAATATTGGATGTTTGATATAAAGCCAATGCAAGCGTTTAGCCTATGACGGTACCAATGAATGATATCAGCAATATCACCAGATAATAATATCAGCCAATAAGTGATACGACTCTTATGTTTATCAAACTATTCTATACCTTGCGTACTTATGGCGTGCCAGTCAGTACGCGCGAGCTGCTTGATCTCAATGCCGCGCTAGATAAAGGGCTGATGATGCAGTCGCATCCTGAAGATCCAGCGTTGACTACTTTTGCCAGCCGCGAAGATATGTATCGGCTGATTCGACTGTGTATGGTCAAAGACGAGCGCCATTTTGATAAATTCGATCGGGCCATGGCAGATTATTTTGAAGGTGTCGATAGCCTCGATATGGATGAGCTATTAGCCAAGCTAACGGATGTGCCCAAAGAATGGCTAGATCTAAAGCTCGATCCAAAAAACCTAACGGAAGAGCAAAGACGCCTATTGAAAAAGTACGGCTCGCTTGAGGAGCTGATGAAGGCGCTAGAGGAACGGTTAAAGGAGCAAAAAGAGCGTCATCAAGGTGGCAGTAAATGGGTAGGCACGGGCGGCACTTCGCCATTTGGTGTTTATGGCGACCATCCAGAAGGCGTGCGTGTCGGCGGTGAATCTCGTAAACGTAGTGCGACAAAAGTCTGGGAGCAGCGTAAATATCGCAATCTCGATGACGACAATCAACTCGGTACTCGTCAGATTCAAATGGCGCTGCGTAATCTGCGTCAGTTTGCGCGGACAGGCAGTGCTGACGAGCTAGATATTCATGAGACGATTAAGCGCACGGCAAAAAAAGGTGTGCTCGATATTCATATGCAAGCGGAGCGCCGTAACCGAGTTAAGATTTTGATGCTGTTTGATGTGGGCGGCAGTATGGACATCCATGTCGAAGCGCTTGAAAAACTGTTCTCTGCGGCAAAAAATGAATTTAAAACCTTAGAATTCTTTTATTTCCATAACTGCCTGTATGACTATGTGTGGAAGGACAATAATCGTCGCCATAGTGCACCAATGCCAACGTTTGAGCTACTCAATACATATGGTCGAGAGTATCGTGTTATCTTCGTCGGTGACGCATCGATGTCGCCCTATGAGCTGATGACGGTCGGTGGTAGCGTAGAGTATATGAATAATGAAGCGGGCGTTGTATGGTTGAAGCGCGTACTTGAGCACTTTGATAAAGTCGCTTGGCTCAATCCTGAAAACCCGAGTTACTGGCAATATACGCAAACCATCGTTGAGATCAAAAAACTGTTTGAAAACAAAATGTATCCGATGACCTTACATGGTGTTGAGGAAATGACCCAATATATGGCAAGGTAATTTTAATATACAGCCTGATTGATAAAGCCTGCTAATACAGATTGAATCCCTATAATAACAGCCGTTATGACGACATAGCGGCTGTTTTTTATTAAAGAAGATAAGTTCTATATGAATACTATATTGGTCTGCCTAGTAAATTGTGTTAACATTCATTTAAAATGAATGTTATAAGTGTTTCTGAATTGGCTAGCTAAAAGTATCGATGACGACGGTAAAAATGTTTGATCATCGTTGCCAGTTTAGACGAATCATTTTTAACATCTCAATTTATCAACGTAGTTAACAACTAAGAGAAACAATATGGCCTCACCAAAAACGTTAGAAATCGTCACCGCAACCGTTCCTGTACTCGAAGAGCATGGCGTTGCGATTACCACGGTGTTTTATAAAAATATGTTTAACGAGCACCCTGAGCTGTTAGATATTTTTAATGAGACCAATCAAAAACTAGGAAGACAGCAGACGGCACTAGCGACGACAGTATTGGCTGCTGCCAAGCACTTGGATAAACTGGCTACGTTATTGCCACAAGTGACTCAGATTAGCCACAAGCATAGAGCTTTACAAATATTGCCTGAACATTATCCTATCGTTGGCAAGCATTTGATTGGGGCGATAAAAGAAGTATTAGGTGAGGCGGCTACTGATGACATTATTGACGCTTGGACAGAAGCTTATGATGAAATTGCTTCGGTATTCATCCAGATTGAACATGGCATGTATAAAGAAGCGATGTGGCAGGGGTTTGCACCTTTTAAGATCACTAAAAAGGAAGCGGTTGCTACAGATATCGCAGCTTTTACCGTGGTACCAGTCGATAAGAGTGCGCACAATACAGCTAATGATTTAGCAGATGCTCAAAATATTGATTTGAGCAAGTTGACCTTAACTGCTGGTCAATATATCACAGTGAAAACAGACCCAAAAAACAGCGACCATATAGCATTACGTCATTATTCTTTATATTCTGTCAGTACCGATGCAGGTATTCAGTTCGCCGTCCGATGTGATAACCGTAACGAGCATCATGGTTTGGTTTCTAACTATATGCATGATCAACTAGAAGTCGGTGATACGGTTTTACTATCGGCTCCAGCTGGTGACTTTGCGCTCAATCAAGAGTTGGTACAGCAAAATGATGTGCCTTTAGTATTAATGAGTGCAGGAGTCGGGGTTACGCCCATACTATCTATGCTAGAGGCGCAATTATCAGCCAATCCTAAACGTCCTATTATCTGGGTTTATGCCTGTCAGAACGTCGCTCATCATGCCTTTGCAGATCAGGTTAACGAATTACTCGGACAGGCTGGGAATGTAGAAAAATATATATTTTACTTTGAGTCTGGGCAAATATTAGATGAAACATGGCTTGCTACTTTGCCTAACCCTGCTGATATCTATGTGTGTGGGTCGATGCCATTTATGGAGAACATGATTGATGGGTTGGTAGCATTAGAGCACGGAGTCGATAGTGTTCACTATGAACCGTTTGGCCCTAAAATGAGCTTGGGCGGCTAGTTTTTAGTTTTGTTTAATTAGCTTATTTTTATTTATGGCCAGTAATAAAAAAAGCACTTGGATGACAATGTCATTTCCAGTGCTTTTTTATGCAACATACTATGAGAAAAAAGAGATTAAGCTAAAAATATAGATACGTATTACTCTTTATGTTCGACCAGTCCGATCATCACACCCATCTCCTTTTTATCTTGCTTATCGATACTAGGCGCATACAGCGCTGAGGCAATACCACCATCCAAAAATAGCGCATTTGAACAACCTAGCTTATCTTTGAATAGTTCTGCAAACTGATAAAAGGTCACGGGCTCATCACTATTAACGAGCTGTATACTACCGTCACGACAAACGCCTGCACCATTGCGCAGTTTGACCGAGCTGCTATTGGGGTTGAACTGTGGGTGTATTTCGTTATCGATGACCAACATAGGGCCAGATTGTGTCGCATACCAAGGTTGCACATCACCATTGTTCAGCTGCTCATTTAACGCATTACTTTCAGTAATTTGCACTTTACCAGCTTTGTCCCACCACATCACCCCATTAGGTAATAGATGAAAATTACCGCCACCTTCTTTTGTATTTAGCGATTTAACTTCTTTACCTTCGATGACGGTATAGCCAATCGGCGCATAATTTTCATTATACATGCCTGCATTCATCGCAAAGTTCAGACTCTCATTGTTTGGTAATGTTGCCAATAACGCATCAAAAGTTAGCAGAGGTTTGTTACTATCAGAAGATTGCCAAAACAGTTGTAATGAATAACGCTCGCTCGCTAAAGCAGTAGTATCCACACGGCAAACGCTGTAGGCAAAAGGCGTGTCTTCAGTCTGACATGACCAACTGTCGGTATCGCTACTAACTACTTCAGTGTTTGTCTGCTGGCAAGCGCTCAGGCCTAATGTAAGCACCATCGCCGTTAACGGTAAGGTAAAAGTAGAACTTGGCATCAATCACGCGTCTTTTAATGTATAAGTTATTTGAGGTTGGGTACTATCTATTGCTCAATCGCACATTCATCACTACTTTTTAAGGACAACGATTCAGGCACTGAGTCAGTCACTAGTAGGCGGGAAGTCACGGATTGTATTATTCACATTACCAATTAAATGTCCACCATTGGCAGTTGATGGCTCAGAACCATAAGCAGCACTGTGCTCTGTTGGCGCATTTGTCTCTTTGCCTTTGTCACGCGAGTCCTTATTATAAGCAATAAGCGCATCATTATTGGCTAAAAAGCTATCAGGATTTGCCATGACCCACATTTGGTTAAAGATGTCGGCGCGTGCGCTATGATCGAGTAAAGCACATTCATCAGCAAAATAGAAGAATTTGGATAACAGCTTGATTTGTCCGTCGTCTAAGCGGCGTGCAATATGGTATGGCTGCAATTGGCTAGGATGTTGCAAGCCAACCGAGCCTACGATACTGGCAAGCGATTTTAGCGTGTTTTTGTGGAAGCTTGCAACACGTTCAGCTTTACTCGGAACATCGAGCGCCTTTTGACGGTAAGGGTCTTGAGTAGCTACACCCGTTGGACAAGTGTTGGTATGACAAGAGCGCGATTGAATACAGCCGACTGCAAACATAAAGCCACGTGCCGAATTACACCAGTCTGCACCTAGCGCAATCATCCGTGCAATATCAAAGCCTGATACGATCTTGCCACTGACACCAAGCTTAATTTTGTCACGGATGCCTGCACCAACTAATGTATTGTGCACCAGCAAAAAACCTTCGACCATTGGCATGCCGACGTTGTCCATAAACTCGACGGGCGCTGCACCTGTGCCACCTTCTGCACCGTCAATAACAATAAAGTCAGGATAGTTATCTGTCTCTATCATTGCTTTGACAATCGCCATAAACTGCCATGGCTGGCCAATACATAGCTTAAAGCCAACAGGCTTGCCACCAGATAAGTCACGCAGCTGCTGCCAAAAAGCGACCAGCTCGCGCGGGGTGCTAAATGCAGTATGCGAAGAGGGCGAGATGCAGTCTTGACCCGTAGGCACTTGGCGTGTGTCGGCAATCTCTTGCGTGATTTTGCTAGAGGGAAGGACGCCACCTTTACCAGGCTTGGCACCTTGTGAAAGCTTGATTTCAATCATTTTAACTTGAGGATCAACGGCTTTTTCAGCAAAAGATTGTGGATCAAAATTGCCCTCATTATCACGGCAACCAAAATAACCTGTACCCAACTCCCAAATTAAATCACCACCGAATTTGCGATGATAGGGACTGATTGCGCCTTCGCCCGTATCATGGGTAAAGCCGCCCAATTTTGCGCCTTGATTAAGTGCCATGATGGCGTTTGCTGATAGGCTGCCGAAGCTCATCGCAGAGATATTAAATACCGACATATCATGTGGCTGCTGGCAACGCTCCCCGCCGACCATAATACGAAAGTCTTTGTTTTCTAGTGGTGCACTGATGGCTGATTGCAAAAACCACTCTTTACCATGAGTATAGAGATTATCTAACGTACCAAAGGCGTTGGTATCACTGACATTCTTAGCACGTTGATATACTAGCGCGCGCTGCTGACGTGAAAACGGTACTTGTTCCTTATCGTCTTCAAGCAAGTACTGGCGAATCTCAGGACGGAAGTCTTCCAATACATAGCGAATATGTCCAGCGACAGGGTAGTTGCTTAATATCGCGTGCTTAGACTGAATCAAATCATAGATACCAAGTGCCACAGCCAAACCACCGATCACAATCAGCCACCAACTTGCCAATAATAAACCCGCTAATAGAATTAAAATCGCCGCGCCAAACGTGCTGTAGCGGAGCAATAATCCGATAAAATACGGCGAACTGGTTTTGGGTTCAGGGTTTAGATTGGTACGAGATTCAGGCATAACGAGGCTCAATAGTAATGATTGATATAGATAAGATGCTTACGTTTATCGCGTCCATCATACACGTATGACATCATTACGTCGGTATCAATGGGTAACAGGGCAGTAATACTAGGGCGTGACCTTAATCCTAATAAAGTCCTATTAATCACTATTTATAAAATAAGGATGTCCCTTTATAAGCTTTAGCAAATAATTCGCACTAAAGTTTGATTGTTATTAATAGTGTCAAAAGTAATTTGAGCGGGCAGAAACTGCTCAAGCAGCCATGCTTGGGTTTTGGTATATTGGCTGATGATTCGTGTGGTAAATTCGCCACCACCACCGACGGGCGCAAAGCCTGCTTGCAAGCATTCGATCGATATTCACTTGTATACCAAATAAAAGGGTTTAAAAAATACCGTATGGCGCATATTTTTTAAACCCAATAAAACGGTGCTATTGATAGATAAGTACTTGATAGATAAGTACTTAATGCTTTAGTACTTAGTTATCACTGGCTTAACTGTTGAATTTCTTCGCTATCAGATCTTTAATAAAGGCAATAACAGTTGCGCTGTGCTCAGAGTTTTTAATCTCATCTAATAGCTCAGACTTTGACATGCTTTGATATCTTTGAATGTCATCGCTACTGATATCTTTTGCGCTATTAATCAATGCTGATAAGCCATTGTTGTCGGCATTATCACCGCCAGTTACAGCGCCTAACATATCGTTCATGTTTATCATTGGTATTTCCTCATACAAAAATAATTATTAAATGGTTCAATGTGAAAGGTGATTTATCACTCATACTTTAGTTTACCGCATCTATATTCGCTTAGGGGTATTAAAGTTACTCTTTTTAAATAACGATTATGTGTAGGGCAAACCAGTTTTAGTTCACATTGCCATATTGCTAAGTAAAAATACCTGTGCTAGAGCTTTATTGTTTATTCTCTTCTAAACCCCACCACCAATCCGCTCCGCCAATGCCTGCAATTTTGGCACTATCATCGCAGCATACTCATCCGCTTCCCAGTTGGCACTCGGCACACTGGCATTGAGCGAGTAAGCATATTGCCCCGTGGCGACATCAAACACGCCAACCGCGACTGCCAATATGTCAGTAGAAAAATCCCCATCAGACACGGTATAGCCATACTTTTCATAATGCTCTGCCGCGCTGGCTAGAGAACTTTGTGCATGGTCGTATTCTTCAATAGACAAATTCTCTTGCAGATTACTAATGATGACTGCCTGCCTAGCTTGCGAGCTTGCCGCATAAAAAGCCCGTCCAATGGCAGTGCGTGCAACGGGCACCGCTGAGCCAACCTGTAAGTTGACCGATAGGCGAGCAGGACTACGGCAACAAGCGTGATAGCGCATTTCTCCTTCGACTTCAGTCGCTAGATTCACGGATACTTCATTTTCACTAGCGAACTGCCGTAATAATGGTTCAGCTGCTGCCACCATATCGTGACGACTCCATGCGGTTGCACTGAGGCGCACAGCGCTACTACCTAATTGGTACTGTCCGTGCTCAGTGATACGTAAAAACCCAAGCGTCGTTAAGGTATGAATAAGGCGAGTAACGGTTGCCTTTGGTAGTGCTGTCATCTGACATAGCTGTTGATGGGTGAGCCGTTCATCATGTTCAAACGCTGCGAGTATCGTCAGTCCACGACCTAGTGCTGTGACGAACTGTCGATCACTTTCTCCTTTATTTTGATTCATGATTCCATGTATTTTTTCTAATAGTGGAGTAGATGTTGATAAGGGTTTTGTCATTTTATACTCATCTTTTTTTAATAAAGGTTTACAGCGCGGCGAAAGTTTGGTTAAATAGTTTTAATTTATGAAACTAAGTTTCGCATAGCGGAATAATAAAGTCAATGACCTGTCAGGCCGAATGACGCATCAATCACTATTCGTCAGTCAGGATGACTGATACCAAGGAGAACCACATGGCAACATCTACCAGCCCACGCTTTGATTGGGAAGATCCTTTCTTATTACGTGACCAACTCACGGAAGAAGAGCGCATGGTCACAGACAGCGCCCGTCAGTTTTTTCAAAAAGAGCTGATGCCTGGCATTATCGAAGCCAACCGCAATGAAAATTTCGATCGTAATATCATGCGTCAAATGGGTGAAATGGGTCTGCTAGGTGTCACGATTGAAGGTTATGGCTGTGCTGGCTTATCGAGTGTTGCTTATGGTCTGATTGCAAAAGAAGTAGAAGCCGTTGATTCGGGCTACCGCTCAGCGATGAGTGTGCAGTCAAGCCTCGTGATGCATCCTATTTGGGCGTACGGTACTGAAGAGCAAAGAGAAAAGTATTTGCCAAAGCTTGCGACAGGTGAGTACGTCGGCTGCTTCGGTCTGACTGAGCCAGATTCAGGATCTGACCCTTCATCAATGTCGACACGTGCGCGCACAGTCGATGGTGGTTACGAGCTGACTGGTAATAAAATGTGGATTACCAACAGTCCTATCGCCGACGTGTTTGTCGTATGGGCAAAAGATGATGCGGGTGAGATTCGTGGTTTTGTGTTAGACAAAGGCATGAAAGGATTATCTGCACCAAAAATCGAAGGTAAGTTCTCATTACGTGCCTCAGTCACGGGTGAGATTGTCATGGACAAAGTATTTGTCCCTGAAGGCAATGCTTTCCCAGATATTCGTGGTCTAAAAGGACCATTTGGTTGTTTGAATAAAGCCCGTTATGGTATCGCTTGGGGCAGTATGGGCGCGGCTGAATTCTGCTGGAAAGCGGCTCGTCAATACACGCTAGACCGTAAGCAGTTTGGTCGTCCGCTCGCCGCAACGCAGCTTGTACAGTTAAAACTAGCTAATATGCAAACGGAAATCAGCTTAGGGTTGCAAGCAGCACTACGTGTCGGTCGCTTGATGGATGAAAACAACGCTGCGCCTGAGATGATTTCACTCATTAAGCGTAATAACTGCGGTAAAGCGCTTGATATCGCTCGTATTGCTCGTGATATGCATGGCGGTAACGGTATCTCTGATGAGTTCCATATCATCCGTCATGTGATGAACTTAGAAGCGGTCAACACTTATGAGGGTACACATGATATCCATGCGCTTATCCTAGGTCGCGCGCAGACAGGTATTCAAGCGTTCTTTTAAGCGTTTTTAGCTAATAGTGTTTGGTACAACTGTATTTTATGACGTACGTGACTGCTTGGCTTTTTATTAAAAGAGCATAAACAGTAGCGTACGTTTTTCAGTTGTTATTCAGGATGTAACTACTTAGCAATTACATCCTGAATAACAATTTTATGATTAAAAGTCAAAAAATACGCGACAGAGTAAGGGAGTCTCATGACAGATATGACAGATATGGCTAATATGCCAAAGAGTGCATTGCATGGTATCAAGGTGCTCGATTTGTCGAGAGTGTTGGCAGGGCCTTCTTGTACGCAAGTATTGGCCGACCTCGGTGCTGAAGTCATCAAAGTTGAGCGTCCGCATATCGGTGATGAAACGCGGCATTGGGCGCCGCCAAAGTTTAGCGACGACACCTCCGCTTATTATGCGACCATTAACCGCAATAAAAAATCACTGACGGTAGATATCACTACGCCAATAGGGCAAACTATTATCAAGCAGCTAATTGCCGAGAGTGATATTTTGGTCGAAAATTTTAAGGTGGGCGGACTGAAAAAATACGGTCTAGATTACGACAGTCTAAAGCAAGACAATCCGCGGCTGATTTATGCATCATTGACAGGTTTTGGTCAAACAGGTCCTGATGCTGCGCGGCCTGGTTATGATTATATTATCCAAGGTTTATCAGGACTGATGAGTATCACGGGTCCAAGCGATGGCGAACCACACAAGGTTGGCGTAGCAGTTGTTGATCTATTTGCAGGTTTGCAACTGACGATTGGTATTCAGGCGGCACTGCTGGCACGTCAACATACTGGTGTTGGGCAACACGTCGATGTGGCACTGCTTGATAGTGCGCTTGCCATGCTCGCTAACGTTGGTATGAATCATCTAGCATCCGATAAGATACCGCCAAGATTGGGCAATCAGCACCCTAATATTGTGCCGTATCAAGTATTTGCCGGTGAAGGCGAGCATCACTTTATCTTAGCCTGTGGTAATGACAATCAGTTCGCCAAACTGTGTGACGTGCTCGCAGTTGATTGGCATACTGATGAGCGTTTTTCGACCAACCCACAACGCGTTGCCAATCGTGAACTGCTGTGTGGCGAACTAACGAAGCAATTTGCTAAGCAGTCTCGCACCTATTGGTTAAAGGTTTTAGATCAGGCTGGCATACCATGCGGAGCCATTCATAATGTGGCGGAAGCCTTAGCCATGCCGCAAGCACAAGCCCGCAACATGATTGTAAATTTCACTGAGCAAGGCAGTCCAGTACGCGCACTCGGAAATCCTATCAAATTGTCCGGATCACCTGTCAGCTACCGTTCACCACCACCGCAGTTGAGTGAACATACTGACAGCACACTTGCTGATTTGGGTTATGACAGTAAGATGATTGCTAAGCTAAAAGCCGATGGGATTGTTTGAAAGCGCTTTGACAGCCGTATATTTACAACGATAAGTGTTATAAATAATCAAGACAGCTGACAGCTGACAGCTGACAGCTTAAAAGCTTCAGTAATAATAAAATGAAAAGCAGATAGAACGGGTCTCAGAATGCAGCAGAAAACTCTGCGACCTATTTTCTATCAGCTATCAGTTCGCCGTAAAGCCTAAATGCAGCTCGATTTGTTCGGCCAATTCAATCAATACCGCACTGACCTCAGCCCGCTTAGATTCATACTCTCCTTGCAAAAAACTCACGGCCATACCAGCGACCGCATTGCCTGAGGCATTACGGATATGGGTGCCCAAGCAGTACATCCCATCGCGCAACTGTCCATCATCGAGAGACACGCGGCTTTCTTGTATCGCTGCAAGCTCGGTAGCCAAATCAGCAAAGTTACTGACACCATTCTGAGTCATAGGCGTTGGAAATGTATCTTGATACAACGATTTGATACCGTCCATCGATAATGTCGATAGCATGGCTTTACCCGTCGCAGAAAATACCGCAGGTACGCGAACGCCTGCACGAAAAGTAAAACCAAGCGGCTCAGGCGACTCATGACAAGCCAAAAATACCACTTCTCCCAAATCAAGCTTCGATAAAGTTACGGTGTGCTGAAGCAGTACTGGATATTGCACAATCAAATCTTTAAACAACTGCACAACGCCTTGCTGCTGCTCGTACTTGCCTGCCCAATACATCAAATACGAACCTAAATAAAAGCGGCTTTCAGAATCCTTATAAATGACATGCTTGGCGAGTAGGCTTTGCAAAATATTGTGAGTGGAGCTACGCGGTAGCCCAAGTTCTTTTGCGATATGAGCCGCTGTCAAAGGCTGTAAGCTATCGGTAATCAAGTCCAAAATCTGAAACGTTTTATCTAGCGCAGGCACGGCAGTCGAACTCATAAATAACCTATAAAGTGAAATAAAATAAAAAAGTACAAGATAATTTTCAAAATAATGCGATTAAAGGTTGCAAATCACGTCATATCGTTCTTATAATGATGTCTCGTATATAGAATACGTGTTCAGTATATTGAACAAAAAATAAATTATCAATAACTATTTACGACTGACCATTGTACCCATTCTTATAAACACATCCTATATGACAAGGAGCGTCACCATGTCACACGCGCTGCAGTTATCAAATCCAGATTTACTCAAACAATCTTGCTTCATTAAAGACGGCTGGCATGCTGCTAGTGATGACGCTGTGCTTGATGTAAATAATCCTTTTAACGGCGACCTTATTGGTACTGTACCAAGCCTCACGACAGAAGATGTCAACGAAGCAGTTGCTTATGCTCATGATGTCCAAGCAGACTGGGCAGCAAAAACAGCCAAAGAGCGTGCAGAGTTATTGCAAAAGTGGGCTGATCTGATCGATGCCAATAAAGAAGATTTGGCCATCATTATGACCGCTGAGCAAGGCAAACCGCTTACTGAATCACGTGGTGAAGTGGGTTATGCTAATAGCTTTATTCGCTGGTTTGCTGAAGAAGGCAAGCGTGTCTATGGCGATGTGATTCCAGCTAATAGCGCACAGCTACGTCATGTTGTTCTCAAGCAGCCAGTTGGTGTTTGCGCAGCTATCACACCTTGGAACTTCCCAGCTGCGATGATCACGCGTAAAGTTGCTCCTGCACTAGCAGCAGGCTGTACGATTATCGTCAAACCTGCTACCGAAACGCCATATTCTGCATTGGCACTAGGTGTATTGGCAGAGCAAGCGGGCATCCCAGCTGGTGTTATTCAGGTTGTGACAGGAAAATCATCAACCATCGGTGACATCTTAACGGGTGATGCACGCATTCATAAATTGTCATTTACAGGCTCTACAGAAGTAGGTCGTACGTTGATGGCACAATGTGCGCCAACTATTAAGAAACTGTCATTAGAGTTGGGTGGCAACGCGCCATTTATCGTCTTTGATGATGCGGATCTAGAAAAAGCGGCTACCGGCTTAATCGCTTCTAAATATCGTAATGCTGGTCAGACTTGTGTTTGCGCTAACCGCGTATACGTTCAAGACAGCATTAAAGATAAATTCTTAGAGGTCTTTGTCAAAAAAGTCGCTGAGTTAAAAGTAGGTAACGGTTTAGAAGAAGGCGTAGATATCGGTCCTCTTATCAACCAAAAAGCGTTAGATAAAGTCCAAGCCTTATTAAAAGACGCACTGGATAAAGGCGCAAAACTGGTCACTGGCGGTAGTGTCAATGACGCTTCAGAATTGACTTATAACCCAACGGTTATTACAGATATTAGCAGTGATATGGACATCGCTTCTGAAGAAATCTTTGGACCAATTGCGACCATCTTTACCTTCAAAGACGAAGCAGAAGTTATTCGTGCTGCTAACGATACTATCTATGGCTTGGCCGCTTACTTCTATAGTGGTGATTATGCTCGCTCATGGCGTGTGACTGAAGGCTTAGAGTACGGCATCATTGGACACAACACTGGTTTGATTTCTACAGAAGTTGCGCCATTTGGTGGTGTGAAGCAGTCTGGCTTTGGCCGTGAAGGCTCAAAATATGGCATCGAAGATTATATTACGACCAAATATTGGTGTTCTGACGTTAGCTAATATAACGATAGCTAACGTACAAAGCACATTTTAATAGTAGCTAGTCATTGTGATTGGTATTAATGATACGAGTACCAATCACAGCAATACTGATAGTAATGAATTTAATACAACCAACACCACATGAAAAAAGGACATTCTGATGACTACGAACACCCAAACCACTAACGAAGCATTACTTGCCCGTCGTAAAGCTGTTTTACCAACAGGACTTGGGGTTGCCTTTCCTATCTTTGCAGAAAAAGCAAAAAACTCAGAGATTTGGGATGTTGAAGGCAAGCGTTATATTGATTTTATCGGTGGTATCTCGGTATTAAATACGGGTCATAGTCATCCAAAAATCACTCAACGTGTACATGAGCAAGTTGACAAATTCACGCACACTGCTGCACAAATTGTTAGCTATGAAAGCTATGTTGATCTTGCAGAAAAACTGTGTGAAAAAGCACCTATCAGCGGTCCAACCAAAGCGCTATTTTTGACCACTGGTGCTGAAGCGGTCGAGAACACGATCAAAATTGCTCGTGCCAAAACTGGTCGTCCAGGCGTTATCTCTTTTGTTGGTGGCTGGCATGGTCGCACGCTAATGTGCATGAGCTTGACTGGTAAAGTATTACCGTACAAAAAGAACTTTGGCCCAATGCCTGGTCCTGTGTTCCACGCATTGTTCCCTGCTGAAGAGTTGAACATCACAGAAGCACAAGCGCTACATAGCCTTGATATGATTTTTCAGGCAGATATTGACCCAAGTGAAGTGGCTGCAATAATTATTGAGCCTATTCAAGGTGAGGGTGGCTTCCATCAAGTCACGCCATCATTTGCTAAAGCATTACGTGAAATTTGTGATGAGCACGGTATTGTATTGATTTTTGATGAAGTCCAATGTGGTTTTGCTAGAACGGGTACTTTGTTTGCAGGCGAGCAGTTGGGTGTTGAGCCAGACTTAATGACCACAGCTAAGAGTTTGGCTGGTGGTTACCCTGTATCAGCAGTGGTTGGTCGCGCTGATATTATGGATGCGCCGCAAATGGGTGGTTTGGGTGGTACGTACTCTGGTAGCCCGATTGCGTTAGCGGCAGCATTGGCTGTAATAGAAGTGATTGAAGAAGAGAATTTGCTCGAACGCAGTGTCGTGATTGGCGATACCATTGCCGAATTCTTAAAAGGCTTAAACCTAAGTAGTATTGGCAACGTTCGCTATAAAGGTGCCATGCTAGCATTTGATTTAGTGGATAGCGAAGGCAAGCCAGATGCTGCTGCCACTGCTAACCTTAAACAAAAATCTTTTGAGCAAGGTTTGTTATTAGCGTCTTGTGGTATGTATGGCAATGCGATCCGTGTGATGGTGCCATTGACAGTTGAAGATGAAGTGCTACAAGAAGGCCTTGATATCATCAAAGGTATTCTAACTGCATAAAAAGTATTGAGTGTCATTTATTTTAGCGATGGACCGCTTTTAACCAAGTACAGCTATTTCAGGTACCGATATTGGTTAAAAGATTGTATGAAAGATAACGGCAAGGTTGCTCTTCTTATGACACTCACTTTGAGTGAGATTTTTAACGGCGCCTTGCAAGTCAAGACGCCGTTTTTGTTTTTGCTGTTTGAATACTATACCGATGGCAAATCTAAATTTTACGGCGACGCGACAGATACAACAAATATGATGGGTATTATCCCATTTAACAAAAATAGTGTAACTATAAAAGGTTTACACGGATGAAACACAGACAAGGAGTAGGTTATGTCTGAATTAAAAAAGTCGTTAGGGGTGTTCGATATCATTGCACTGGCATTTGGTGCTATGGTTGGTTGGGGCTGGGTGGTACTGGCGGGTAGTTGGATCATCTCAGCAGGTATATGGGGCGCAATTAGCGCCTTTTTGGTAGGCGGTCTGGTAGTTGTTTTGATTGGTGTGACGTATGCTGAACTTGCTGCTTCTATGCCAATTACTGGTGGTGAGCATACTTATACCCATCGAGCGCTAGGGGTTAATATTTCCTTTATTTGCTCGTGGAGTATTTTGTTTGGTTATTTCTCAGTCGTCGCTTTTGAGGCAGTAGCGCTGCCCACCGTCGTCGAATATATCATTCCTAATTATAGCCAAGGATATCTTTGGAATATTGCTGGTTGGGATGTTTATGCCACTTGGGTAGGCGTCGGTATGCTCGGCTCAGTGATTGTCACTTGGCTGAACATACGTGGTATGGAAGTCAGTGCATGGTTCCAAAAAACAGCAGTAGTCGGTATTTTTCTTGTTGGTGTATTACTGTTCGTGGGTGCATTACTATTTAGTCCTGAAACCTCTAACTCTGTACAAGCGCCTAACTTTATTGGCGGTATGGGCGGCATTATGACTGTGATGGTGATGGTACCGTTCTTATTCGTTGGCTTTGATGTCATTCCTCAAGCAGCAGAAGAGATCAACCTATCTCGCCCGAACATCGGCAAGTTTTTGATCGTCTCTATCATCATTGCCGTGCTATGGTATGTTGCTGTCGCTTGGAGTGTGGGTAAGACTTTACCGCTATTGCAAGCGCAAGATTCGACATTGGCAACGGCTGATGCGATGACCAACGCTTGGAATGGTCAATGGGCTGGTACGTTGCTGGTTATTGGTGGTGTGCTAGGTATTCTATCAAGTTGGAATGCGTTTCTTATCGGTGGTAGTCGTCTGCTATATGCTATGGGTAAAACGCATATGTTGCCACAGTTTTTGTGCAAGCTGCATCCGAAATATAACACACCCGTCAATGCGATTTTATTGATCGGTGGTCTAGCGACACTTGCACCATTGTTTGGTCGTAAAATGCTGGTATGGATTGTAGACGCTGGTGGGTTCGGTATCGTTATTGCCTATACCTGTGTGGCTATGTCATTCCTAGTACTGCGCTACCGTGAGCCTAATATGGTACGTCCATTTAGAGTACCAGCAGGTAAACTGGTGGGTATTATCACTATTATCCTAAGTATTGGTATGCTCACGCTTTATTTACCAGGTATGCCATCAGCACTCGTCCCGATTGAGTGGTGGATTTTCCTTGGCTGGATCGTACTTGGCGGGGTGTTGTACGGTTATGCTACGATGAAGCATCCTGGCAAAAGTAAAGACATTATGGACCATGAGCTGCGCGAGCTAAAAACGGCTAATCAGCAATGGTTAAAAGAAAATCCATATAAAAAGTAAACTTACTTTAATTATCGTCCCATAAAAAAGCCTAACGTCAAACGTTAGGCTTTTTTTATTCAACTAAGTTTAATCTATTAAGACTTATCACGGATAAGCTTATAGTTTAAGAACTCGGTAATACCAAGGGTACCAAGTTCACGGCCAAAACCTGAACGTTTAACACCACCAAATGGCGTATTAGCCTCAGAACCAGAAGGTGCATTAATAGTAACCATACCCACTTCTAATTTGTCAGCAATTTCAGCAGCCAGCGCTGTATCTTGCGTTTGGATAGACGCACCTAGACCAAAAGGCACATCGTTGGCAATCTTGATAGCATGTTCGATGTCATTTGCTTTGTAGACGACTGCTACAGGACCAAACAGCTCCTCACTATATACGTCCATTGATTCAGTCACATCTGTCAGTACTGCAGGCTTAAACCAAGCACCAGGCTTGTCTTTCTCCATGCCACCTTCTACCAATACCGTCGCCCCTGCTTGGATAGCGCTGTCTAGCTGCGACTGCAAATTGACCGCAGCAGCTTTTGACGACATTGGGCCAATGAACGTATCTTCTTTAAGCGGGTCAGCCAAAGTCATGTTACTGACTGCATTGGTAAAGCCTTCAACAAATTTATCATAGACTGATTCGATAACGATCAAACGCTTGGCTGCGTTACAGGCTTGTCCAGTATTACCGAAACGACCAGAGATAGCGCCTTGTATCGCTTGCTCGATATCGGCATCAGCTGCAACGATAAAGGCATCTGAACCACCCAATTCTAGAACGACTTTTTTGAGTGCGCCACCAGCTTCTTTTGCCACGGCTTGACCAGCACGTTCAGAACCTGTTAATGAGACACCTTGTACGCGTGCGTCGTTGATGATGGTCGCTGATTGCTCGTTGGTCGCAAAGATATTGTTATAGACACCCTCAGGTACGCCAGCATCTTTAAAGATATCGACGATAATTTCTGCGGTTTTTGGACACTGCGGTGCATGTTTTAAGATAATCGTGTTACCCGCCATAAAGTTTGGCGCGACAAAACGGGCTACTTGGTAATGTGGATAGTTCCACGGCATGATGCCTAAAAGCGCGCCTACAGGGTGTTTTTCTACCGATGCTGATCCGCTATCGACGTCAATAGTGCTAGGTGCTAGCAGTTGCTCAGCGTTGTCTGCATAGTAGCGAAAAATATCAGCAACCAGACCGATTTCGCCTTTTGCCTGTGCAACGGGTTTACCCATCTCATTGGCGACGATGCGTGATAGTTCATCTTGACGCTCAAGATAGATATCAGCGATTTTATGCAGTAGTGCACTGCGCTCATCTAATGAGACGTGACGCCAGTCTTGATAAGCGCTGTCGGCTTGCTCAATGACCTGTTGGATATCTTGTTCAGTGGCAGTAGGGTAAGTGGCTTCTACTTCGCCAGTGGCTGGGTTATTAACCTGATAGTCGCTCATATTGTGTCCTTTATTTTAAAATATTATTGAGTTTATCGTCCATTTGGGTTTATCTTTTTATACGAACACTTTTACTGAATAGTTTTAGTTGTTACTTTTGACTGATGGTTTTGGTTGCTGCTGCGTAATACAGTGAATATTACCGCCACCAAATACAATCTCTCTTGTTCGTACTCCCACTACCTGATGTTGAGGAAAGACTTTTTCAAGCTGTTCGATGGCGAGTGCATCATTTATATCATCATATTGCGGTACGATGACCGCGTCATTACAAATCAAAAAATTGGCATATGAGGCAATACAGACATCACCTGTCAGACGTGGTTTGGCATCATCAGATTGGACAATATCGTAATCGTCAGGCAAGGTCACTGGCTGCTGGGTGCAGCAAAGCTTATGAACTTTTAGATTTCTGCCTTTTGCATCGGTCATATTTGAGAGCTGCTTATAGGCTTTTTGCGTTGCTTCATAAAACGGATTTTCAGGATCATCGGTGAACAAGCAAACCACTTCACCCGGGCGTGCAAAGCAGGCAATATCGTCAATGTGACCTGTAGTTTCATCAGGGTCAATACCATCATCAACCCAGAGCACTTTTTGAACATTAAGATAAGCTTTTAATTTGTCCTCAATCTGCTGCTCGTTAAGATGTGGATTGCGCCCCGGACTTAGCAGACACATACGCGTGGTCAGAACCGTGCCTTCACCATCAACATGAAACGCGCCGCCTTCCATAACGAAGTTATCCGTTCGATAACGCGGAATATCTAGCTGCTCGCACAGTCGTTCTGCGAGCTTATCATCGTCATCCCATGGTGAGTAGAGACCGTCATAGTCTCCGCCCCATGCGTTAAATGTCCAATCACAAGCACGTAGCTCACCTGCGTCATTGATTAAGAACGTCGGAACGGTATCACGTGCCCACGCATCGTTGCTAGGCATAGAGATGACGTTGATATCATCAGGTAAGCTATCGCGGCACTGCTGATAGTCGTCAGGATTGACCAGCACGCCGACTTCACAAAAATTGTTAATCGCCAATGCTACATCAGCATAAGCTTTTTTTGCAGGGACAGCTTGTTGTCGCCAGTTGTCAGCACGGTATGGCCAGACCATCCAGACTTTTTGTATGGGCTCAAACTCTGCTGGCATATAAAAACCATCTTGCTGCGGGGTTGAGTCTGTCAGTAATATAGACATAAAATCACCTTATCGTACACGAGCGACTATAAAAATAATGAGAGTAAACTAAAGAAACGCAAATCGAGTTAACCGTGAGTGAGCAGCGTGCCATACATTGATGGACGACGATCACGGAACACCCCCCATTCTTGACGTTCGATAGCCAGTTGATCTAAGTCAAAGGTCATACTCATTACTTCACTCGTATCTGCTGACGCTTCCTTTATAATCTCCCCGCGACCGTCGGTAATGAACGAGCTACCATAGAACTGCATCGTGCTGTCATTGCCATTTTGACTGATAGTTTCAGTGCCAATGCGATTGGCAGCAATAACTGGCATCAGGTTGGCTGCAGAATGGCCTTGCATACAGCGCTGCCAATGGCCTTTTGAGTCGATGCCAAGCGTTGGCTCATCGCCAATAGCAGTCGGGTAAAACAGCAACTCGGCACCCATCAATGCCATGCTACGAGCGCATTCAGGGAACCACTGATCCCAGCAGATACCCACGCCAATCTTAGCGTACTTGGTTTGCCAAACTTTGAACCCTGTATCGCCAGGGGTAAAGTAGAATTTTTCGGCATAAGGAATGCCATCTGGGATATGCGTTTTGCGATAAGTGCCCAATATCTCACCATCGGCATCGATGACAGTGATGCTATTAAAAAAGGTATTACCTGATTTTTCATAGAAACTAATGGGTAATACCACTTCTAATTCTTTTGCCAGTTTTTTAAAGTGATTGATAGCGGCATTATCTTCGACTGAGGTTGCTAGTTTGAAATAGTCAAAATCATGAACTTGGCAAAAGTAGGGCGTCTCAAACAACTCTTGTAGCAAAATAATATTGGCACCATCATTGGCCGCTTTTTTTACTAAGTCAGTCGCGGTTGCAATGTTTTGCTGGATATCCCAACCGCATGTCATCTGAGTGGTTGCCACAGTAACGTTTCGCATGATTTGAATCCTTTTATTGATCGATAGGTAATACTATAGGTAAATGGTGATTTGTATTTTCTAACGAACAATTTCCCATCATTCGTTAGTGTATAGCGTAACCATAGTTAAGCTAATTTTAGACAAGTTTATACGCTTAAGCCATCATATAACCCAATCCTAAGAAAGTGAAGACAGTTAGTACTGCTCCTAACAATGCGTAAGGGAATTGGGTAAAGGCATGCTGCATAGGAGAGCAGCCAGCACCTTGCGCAGCAAGTAACGATGAGTCACTAAAGAAGCACGCATGACTACCGAACGATGAAGCCGATAACAAGGCGCCAATCATAAGTGGTGTGCTCACGCCAAGGGCGAGTGATATTGGGAATACAATCGGCATCGCCAACACGTACAGACCCCAGCTTGATGCGGTCGCAAAAGTTAAGAAAGCCATCACAGCGAAAATAATCGCAGGGAAGATAATGACCGTCATGTGCGGTGAGATAGCGTCAATGACATACATCGTCATACCAAGCTCGTCGTTAATGGCTTTCAAAAAGAAACCACCAATAACGGTCGAGAGAGGATAGAGCATGACTTTAAAGCCTTTAAAGATAGACTCCATTTGTGTCTCAAAGCTTAAAATACCTTGCATCCAATAGATAACAACCGTCACAAAACAGGTTAATAGTGCACCGCGTAACAGGTCAACTTCAAAGTAGATGGTCGAGACAATCAACAGAATCATTGGAAAAGCAAAATTAGCGATATTGGCTTTGAACGATAACGTGCGTTTGGCTTTAACATTTGAAACTAACTGCTCATCGACGAAAGCCTCTGGAACAGGGTTGCCAGCTTTGGCGCGTTTCTCAGCTCGTTTCATTGGCCCCCAGTCGCCTAGGATACCGTAAGCCACTAAAAATACGATGAGTAGCGCAAACCATGCATAGGCCATGTAAGGAATAGCGCTGATATAAAGTCCGATACCGCCGCCATCTGCCGCTACGCCATTTTCTTCTAGTAGACCTGCAAAGTAAACTGCCCAAGTCGAGATAGGCACGATGATACACATAGGAGCGGCGGTTGAATCGACAATATAGGCGAGCTTTTCGCGAGAGACATTATAGACGTCAGTGAGCTTTTTAACGGAAGTAGATACCGCCAAGCAGTTCAAGTAATCATCAATAAATACCACAACGCCCAACGCAAAAGTAGCCAATAACGACTGACGACGCGACTTGATGATTTTTTGTAGCCATTCACTAAAACCATTTAAGCATCCACTGATTTCAAGGAGCTGGATAAGACCACCCATGAGACCACAAACGAGTACGATCCAAATAATGGTTTCGTTACCGAGTACGGCTGAGATATTATCTGCGAAAGGGGAAACTAAATCGAATGGGTTGAGCATAACGAGGCCAGCGACGCAGCCTGCGATCATAGATTCAAAAGGACGCCTAGAGATGATAGCGGTGACTAATACTAATAAGGTGGGTAATAAGGACAAAGCACCCCAAGATTCATCTGGGCCGCGACTCATAGAAAGCCAAGCAAAGGCTAGATAAATAACAGCGGCTACTACTACGGTGAGAAAGACTCGCTTATTATGATAGTGCCCTTCGACAGCATCATTGAGTTTCATGTTCATGTTTACACTCCCTATAGAACATAATTTTTTAAAACAAACTCTATTTTGTGGTTGATGCTCGATAGAGAGTAGCGAAACAACTTTCTATCAAGCTTCCTATCACAGCAATCCATTACTGTGATAGGTCAGTGCAACAGTAGTTTTTATGAGAAAAGCGTTGAGTATATCGTCCGCTTTTATGCAAGGTTGATCATGTGTTTACATGCCAGTCTTGTCCTTTAGCGCGTACCACCATGACCCCATCATAGAGTAGGGCACTCGTAGTGCGCGACCACCAGGGAAAGGAATCCAAGGAATTTTCGTAAATGTATCAAACTCTTTTGTGTTGCCATTGATAGCATCGGCTAGTATCTGTCCAAACAGATGCGAGCCTGTCACACCGTGACCACTATACCCATGGGCAAAATATACTCGATCATGTAGCTTGCCCATTTGCGGCACACGTGAAAAAGACAGCGCAAAGTTACCGCTCCATGCATAGTCAATTTTTACATCACGCAGCTCTGGGAAGATTTTATTCATGTTGGGTCTGATTTTGGCAGTGATATCAGAGGGATCTTGACCGCCGTAGACCGTACCGCCGCCAAACAACATGCGCTTGTCTGCTGACAGACGATAGTAGTCAAGGATATAGCGGACATCTTCAACACAAACATCAGTAGGGAGCAGCTGATCGGCCAAATCACCCAATGGTTCGGTGGCAATAATTTGCGTTGATACTGGCATAACTCGATCAGTCAGTTTAGGAATGACTTTGTTTAAGTACGCATTACCGCACATAACGGCTTGTTTACAAGTGACCGTACCAAACTCAGTAATGACCTTGATATGGTCATCAGCATATTCAACATCAACGACTAAGGTGTTTTCGTAAATAGTACCGCCACGTGATTCAATGGCAGCTGCTTCACCAAGCGCAAGGTTTAGTGGATGAAAGTGTCCACCTGAATGATCGATAACGCCGCCCACATACGCATCTGATTTGATGTGCTCTTGCATGCCGTATTTGTCGAGCATTTCACGGTCGTGCATACCATGGCTTTCCCACAGTGCATGCGTTTTTTGTAGGTCTCTTAACTGCCCGTTGTTTAAGGCGGCAAAGATGTTTTTTTCTTTCAGATCACAGCTGATATCGTAGTCTTTGATCAATCGGCGAATGATTTTGCCACCGCGAGTCACAAGCTGACCGACAAAATCGGCATTCTCTTGACCATAAGAGCTTTTGATTTTTTCCAAGCTGGCATTTAGACCATTGACAATCTGACCGCCATTGCGACCTGATGCACCCCAACCGATCTGTGCGCCTTCAAGTACGACCACTTCGTGATCTGTCTCCATGAGATGCAGCGCCGTTGATAAGCCACTATAGCCACCGCCGACCACGCAAATCTCAACATGAATGTCATTTTCTAGCTTCGGTCTATCTGGTTTAGGATTGCGACTGGCAGCATAATAGCTATCAGGATATTGCCCATTGTCTGAGTAGTGTGGAATATTGCGCGTGTTGTTAGACGGCTTGCTATTTGACATATTAGACATCCTGTAAATAGGTGAGGTATTCAAGATTGGTGACTTGCTGAGCAAAGCGCATGGCTTCTTGCTTTTTAACGGCAATCAGAAGTTCAATCATCTCGCTTGGGAATAGTGCATCAATGACGTCGCTGTTTTCAAACTGACGAATGGCTGATAACCAATCTAATGGCAAGGTTTTAAGGTCTTCATCATTATAAGTAATGCTGTTGATTGGATCTGGGGCTTCTAGTTTGTTTTCGATACCATACAGCATGCCTGCTAGTACTGCACTACAGACTAAGTAAGGGTTGGCATCAGCGCCTGAAACACGGTGTTCGATACGGCGTGCTCTTGAATCTCCACCTGGGATACGTACCGCTGCTGTACGGTTTTCATAACCCCATGACACATTATTTGGCGCCAAGGTACCTGGTGCAAAGCGGCGATAAGAGTTGACGTGTGGTGCAAACAGTAATGTGCAGTCTGACATAGTCTTCAGTAGTCCAGCGACGGCATGACGTAGCATATCCGAGCCTTCATCTGAACCATCGTCAAAGATATTGTTACCGTCTTTATCTAACAAGCTGCAATGTACATGAAAGCCATTACCTGACTGTAAACCAAACGGTTTGGCCATGAAAGTGGCGGTAAGCTTGCGACGAGCAGCGACTGCTTTGACGACTTGTTTGAATAGTATCGCATCGTCAGCGGCTTTTAGTGGATCATCGACATGTAGTAAGTTGATCTCAAACTGACCACAGCCGTTTTCTGCCAAGGCAGCATCAACAGGGATATCGAGTTTCTCACACTGAGCATAGACTTCGTCTAAAAACTCATCAAATTGTAATAAATCATTGATACTAAGAATAGAGGTTTTGTTCAATCTCAAGCCGCTCTTGGGACGGATAGGTGGCTTGGGTGTCTCTCCCTCAGTATAGTCAACCAAATAAAACTCTAGCTCGGTTGCCATGACAGGTGTCAAACCAAGCGCTTTGAATTTGTTGCTAATGAAATTCAGGACGTGGCGAGCATCACCGTAGTAAGGCTCATTGTCTTCGGTATAAAGCCAAACAGGTAGCAGAGATGATGGTGCACTGGTATTCAGAAGCGGAGAAGCAGCACGACCAGTAGGGCGAGCAATGGCATCGATGTCACCATTACACTGGGAAGATTCAATAACATCAGCACCCCAAATATCGACACCTAAAATAGATAGTGGTAATCGAATATCGCCATTTTGTGCTTTTCCCATTTGGTTATATGGGATGCGTTTACCGCGAAGTAACCCGTTGATATCACCCGCCGCAATATAAACATACTCGGTATTATTTGTTGCCGTACTTATAGTTTCACTATTCGTTGTCATCTCTTCTATCCCTGTCAGTTTCAAACGATTTTGGTTGGCTTTTATAATTTAACTAACAATATTAAATACTTAGTATTCAGTGCTTAGCGAATTTCAGAAAGCTATCTGTTAATGTGCACAATGTATAAAAATTGTTTTGTGTCATAAATATGTCTTTTAATATATGGATGAAGTTTATAGTTGTCAATATTTATTTTTATTTATCTAAAAGTAATTTATATAACTCATAATGGCTTAAATAATTGTTGGTGAAGTTTATAGTTTACATTTAATGAGATATTGTGCTAAATTTTGGTTAAGTAAATACTTACACCATCTGGACATATAGGTTCGGATATCATATCTAGGGAAAGAATATGTCTACTACTAAGCCAATTATCGCTATCGTGTCATGCCATAAGATGGTTGATGGTCAACCAGCACAAGCGGTATATCAAAAATATATCGATGCCATACAACACTATGGCGGGAACCCAGTATTATTACCTTATACCGCTGCTGATGAAGCAAACTTTGAGACATTGATGTCGCTAGTAGATGGTATATTATTGACAGGAAGTTATAGCAATGTTGCGCCGACACGTTATGGCGCGACACACGTAGAAGAAAAGCAAGATTTAAATCGTGATGAGCTGAGTTTTAAGCTATTAGATTATTCAGCCAGGTCTGGCACACCTTTATTAGCAGTGTGTCGTGGCTTACAAGAGATGAACGTGCATTTTGCTGGAACACTGTACCCAGATTGGCGTGAAATAGAAGGGTTTTATGAGCAGCATCTAGAAGACAACACGCAACCGCTCGAAGTACAATATCAGCCAGTACATGATGTCATCATCCAGCCTGAAGGAAAGCTTGCAGCATTTGGTGAGGAGTGGCATGTCAACTCGTTACATAAGCAAGCAATCAATAAAGTGGGTGAGGGGTTATTTGTTGAGGCAGTCGCACGTGATGGATTAGTAGAGGCAATCAGCTTAGCAAAACATCCGTTTATGATTGGTGTACAATGGCATCCTGAACTAAATTATGCCCAAGATGGTTTTTCCAAATTTTTATTTACGGAATTTATTCATTATGCCAGTCAAACAAAATCCTGATAACAACATCGATACTAATACCAGTATCGATGATGACATCAACGATGAAGAAGCGTGTTCTCCTGAAGAGCAGGATATGCTTGAAAATACTCAAGAGTTAGAAAAGCCTGAAGAGAATATTGGTAAAAAGATTAACCAATTGCGTCTTACTAAAGGTTTCTCGCAGCGTAAATTGGCGAGATTAGCAGGATTGACCAATACATCCATCAGTGCTATCGAGCGTAATAAGGTTAGCCCTGCTGTTAATACGCTAAAAGCAATATTGGAAGTGCTCGATTCTGACCTAAATACTTTTTTTAGTGACGAGTGGAAAGAACGTAAAGACAGAGTCGTTGTTACGCCAAAAGATTTGGTAGAAATCAGTGAGCCAAACAGTCGAGTCTCTATCAAACAAGTATTTAATGGTAGTCCGATCAAGAATTTAGGGTTTTTGATAGAGGTTTACCAGCCGAATAGTTCGACTGAAGATAGGATTTCTCATGAAGGTGAGGAGATAGGTACCGTGATCGAAGGCAAGATTATCATTCGTATTGATGATACTACTTACCTGTTAAATGAAGGCGATAGCTACGTGATTAAAACCTGTCTGCCTCATACTTTTATTAACCCAACTAATGCCATTACTCGCATTATCAGCGCGCATACTCCAGCGACTTACTAAACTGGCTTATTGGTTTGAGTACTCATCAACACTCAATATTTAGAAGGATCATTTTAATAAAGGCTACTTTCAGCGATGAAAGTAGCCTTTTTTTTTGCGTTCAATCTGTCGTAGTATCTGCTTTTCTCGGTTTTTCTTTCGTCAGTTTTATTTTTGGATTTTTAGCAACAGGTTCAATATTTTTGACAGCAACATTCAGGGCGGGTTTGGCCGCTTTCTTGAGGCTTTTTTTAATTCTTCGCACTGCTATTGCATCTGCCTCCGCTTGTTCTTCCGCTAGTGCTGCCTTATGTAAACCTTCATATACCTCAAGCGTCTTATCAATCATCTCACGCATGGTAAATTTATTGGTCATTTCAGGGCGAGTCACACTCTCCAGCTGATTTCTAACTGCTTTACAAAGCGCATTGGCATTGTACTTTTTGACCAGTCCTTGTGGATAAAGCGGTTGTAAAATCTCGCTAAAGGCTGCTTGATCCCAACCAATGACAGGCGTACCTAGATGTATGGCCTGTAGGGCGTTGATACCGATTGACTCTGGCTCATTGGCCAGTGCCATGACAATATTGGCCGCCGATAGCCATTCCCGCATATCATTACGTTTGCTACCTACATAAGTGATGCGTTTAGCAAGTCCCAAGCTGTTGGTACGTTGGCGAAAGTCTTCATGAGCGACATCACCATCTTTATAGTCTTCATCCATAATAATGACATGAATATTGGGGAACTGTTCTTGCAGGTTGCCCAAGATATCAATGAGCCATTCTTGTCCATACTCATTACCGATGACGGTTGGAAATACTAGCCATTTTTTGTGCTCAAGCTCAGGATACTCAGCGAAGGTATGGCGTAGCCAATAGACGGAAGGGTTATGACGATAAGGGTAGCGCCGAGTATCGATGCCGCGATAAATACGCGTGATGACTTTAGGGTCTACGTCCTCTAGGTCCTCGATGCGTAGTCCTTTTCTTAAGTATTGAGTGACACTATCAGATACAGTGATTATCGTATCAACGTTGAGCAAGGCTTGAGAGTACTTATTAATAGGATAAAAACCATACATGGTCGAGACCAGTTTGGGAAAGCGTTTGACGCGTGCACGGCGCAATGCCAAATGCAGTATCCATGCAGGTGTACGCGAGTGTATATGGATGACATCAGGTTCGTGCTTTTCTATCAAATGTCGCAGTGCAGAGACTTGTAGCAATGCTAGCCAAGACTTTTTATTCACATGCAGCTGATGGTATATATTGCCATCACGCTTGAGACGTCTAACCAAATCATTGTCTTCATCGGCACTCGAGACAATAATAGAAGTATGCTCATTTTTGACCAATGCCCGCCCAAGATGAAAAATGCCGCGCTCGGATTCATCATGCTTTAGAGACGACAGTAAGCGCATAACTTTCATAATAGCGTTGGTCACCAGTTAGTAATATCAATTTGCTATTGTCAGTGAAAAGCGACTAAAACTCAACCACCAAGATAAAAAGATGAGGTCAGATAGGCAGGGTTTTAGAATATATAAGTGTAAGACATAGATTAACGAATACTAAAAACCACTAACGCTTTTTTTGTAAATGCTCAGCATTAGGCAGCATTTGCTTTTCACTCAAGTATTTCCAGTAGCGTTGTGGCAAGTATTGTTTATGTAGTTTAGGGTTTTTGCGCTCTTTGATATTGACGTTGGTAAAGTACCCTTGCCAAAATTTTTGATAGCGTTGTTCGTTCTCGCTATGGATGCTGGCAGGATTGCGCAAGACTGCATCATCGAGATCGGTGATGGTTTGTAGCTTTGCTGGTCGTGACAACGTACTATTACTTTTATCATAATAAATGCCAAATCCGCGACTGATATCATAGATTGCCCAATGCTGATCTTGATAACGCTGACGAAAGTGTTCTCCGATCAGTGGCAGTACATTAAAATCAGGCTCTACACGTGCAAAATAAATATCGTCAGTGGTATGCTCAAAACGTACAAACGCCTCCATGCGATGTTTTTCACGGCCAACGGATTTGACTGTTTGTACTAATTCGAGAACATCTAAATTGCCAAGATCTTGCATGATATGGCGGCTAGGGTAGTCGATAGCGTATTTGACCACGTGGAATAACGTCGTACCGATATCCTCTTTCTCTGACAAAAACCCCCACAAGATATTTCGCATACCTGAGCGTCCTAGTAGCTTATTCAGTTTTGTGAGGACGCGCTCGGCTTTATCTTTATCCGTTGCTACGCTGGTTGCTTGAGCAATGAGTGAGGGCCTATAGCAATCTTGAGCGGTTAGCTTCAGTGATATATCGTTTTGTAGGCGGTTGGCATAGACATAGAACACCGCACTCAGCCAACCTTCAAAGCTAGGCTCATACAGTACAATGCTAGGCGTCAGTTGACCGACAGCGTAAGAGTCATTTTGCATAAGTGTTGACATGTTTTATCCTGTATTTCTAGCATAGATATAGTAGCGAGATGGCAATCTTCTCTAGCACAGGCTATCTAGAACAATTCTAAAATAAAGCCAACTGCCCGCTACGCTGATCTGTAAACTTAGTCTGCGTTTGAGCCAATACATACTGACGGAAATTATCGCGCGTCAAATGAGCAAGGTGTTCATTTTTGCCAGTGGTTGCGATGAAGTATTTGGCGCGGTTGACCGCAGCGCCCATTTTTTTGAGATGGTATATCGTCAACTGATTGAATTTACGAGCTTTGACGATTTTTTTGGCGGTTTTTGTACCGATACCAGGAATACGCACAATCATCTCATAAGTCGCTGTCTGGATGTTAACTGGGAAATGCTCACGATGGCGTATCGCCCACGCAAGCTTTGGATCACAGTCTAAATCTAAAAACGGCGACTCTGGCTCTACAATCTCATGCGCGCCAAAACCATAAAAGCGCATTAACCAATCCGCCTGATACAGACGGTTCTCTCGCACCATCGGCACAGGTGTGCCAATCGCTGGCAGACGATTATCAGAAAGCATCGGTACATAACCTGAGTAGTAAACACGCTTGAGGTCATACGTTTTGTAGAAGTGACTCGATAGCTGAATCACCTGCAAGTCAGTCTCGTTACTGGCACCAACGATCATTTGGCTAGTCTGACCTGCTGGCGTGAACTTAGGCGCTTTTTTATGGGTTTTACGACTTTCACGAATAGTGATGATTTCTTCTTTTACCGTTTCCATCGGTGCTTTTAATTGATCATGTGACTTTTCTGGTGCAAGCAAAGCCAATCCTGATTTAGTCGGAATCTCGATATTGACGCTCAAACGGTCCGCGTATAACCCTGCTTCTAGCAGCAGTTCTTTTGACGCGCCTGGTATGGTCTTTAGATGGATATAACCATTAAAACGTTCGCGCGTACGTAAGAGCTTGGCGACTTCGACCAGTCGCTCCATGGTATAGTCACCACTTTTAAAGATACCAGAGCTGAGGAAGAGCCCTTCAATATAGTTGCGGCGATAAAACTGCATGGTTAAATCGACGACTTCTTCGACACTAAACGCGGCACGCGGCGTCTCATTGCTTTTACGCGAGGTGCAATAAGCACAGTCGTAAATGCAGTGATTGGTCAAAAGAATCTTTAACAGGCTGACACATCGGCCATCTTCGGTATAGCTGTGGCAGATCCCCGTTGCTGAGGCATCGCCTAGTCCGCCGCCTTGGTTTTTACGAGTACCAGCGGAGGATGAGCAAGAGACATCATACTTGGCAGCATCAGCCAAAATATTGAGTTTGCCTTGTAATCTTTCATAATTGATGTTTGCCATAAGTCGCGTTTTACCAATTAATTGATGAAGGGTTATTTTACCAAAATTATCGCTAAGTCATTGTATTTATAGGTGAAGTTAAAATGATATGCGACAACGGTTGTCGTCACAAGGGTCTGTATCTTTGGATATGATTTGAAGTTATATGAATACTTTTTCAGCCAATAACCTAATGACCAAACCGCCAATAATACTTGTAATACCAAGCAATAAGAGAGGAATGGATAGTATCGTGAGTATCTGTGCTTGGCTTTTTTGAATCTCAATAGAGTAGTGGCTTAAATCAATATCTGCCAACGGTATGGCGCCTCCTATCATTACTTGAAATCTTGAAGTAATTGATCCTGGTACCAGGGTCAATTCGTAATGACCAACTTCCGCCTTAAAAGTGAAAAGCTCAACTTTTCCAGTTTGGAAATTGCTTGAGCGCGGAGACAGTATTGAGTGGTTAAGCTTAACTTCTTTATCAGTAGCGGTATTGCGGATATGTGGTCTAAACTGAGGTAGTGGCGTTTTTTTGAAAAGAGGGCCTTTGTGCCAGATTGCATAGACGCCTGATTTTGTAACAGTGAATAGGCCTAGGTTATCATTGTACGGCAGCGTCAATAATTTAACGCCATTGAATGCATTCTTAAACAATTTTATCGCTTTAAATACAACAAATATGCCGATAAGAATAAGGATGAATAAAAGTATTCTAATAGATAGGATGCTCATTATTCATCTTCCTTAGTGGTATAAACATACGTAATAAAATGTTTTAACCAATATCAGTACGAGGTGAATGTTAAATCAACACACATTTATTTATATCATAATCAGTGAACTATTTTTAAAAAGGGTCTTGCTGACTAGATAGCTAGTCCACAAAACCTTTTACATATACTAATAACTATTGAATTATAATACGCAGAAATCTCAGCTTTATTGTACCTTGGCACGTATTACGACGGTTTGACTACCATTGGCGTTAAGGTTTGCTAAGTTCCATTTCAGATCAGAGTAGTTTTCTTGTATGGCCACCGTATTGCCAATTTGTTGAATGGTTTTATAGCTGTTACCGTCAGTGGTGGCAAGTGTCGGTAGAGGACTGTTCAACGAGACCAGTTGGACACCACTTGGTAGTGATATTATGGCGTTGATATCGTTGACCGGCTGTGCCGTGGTATTGGTATACGTGGTGTGATACTCGATCACATCGCCTGAGGTAATATGATTGGCAGGACCGGCAATTTCACGTCCATCAGCATTTTTTAGAATTTTCATGACTTTAGTGTTGGCATTGACTACGTCAGGTGTACTAAAAGTAGGGGACAGTTGCAACGTATCTAAAGTTGTCGTCGTTGTCGTTACTTGATTGGTCACTGGCTGCTGCATAATCACTGGCGGGGTGACATTGGTTGAGACAGGTAGTACTTGCACCACACTACTGGCAGGTGTGGTAATCACATCTACTTTAGTGACGCGATTAGTCGTTCGATTGGTCACTGGTACGCTAGTAACGGTCGCCATACCTTAAACAACAGAAGACTGATGTACGACATAACGTAGGACAGTGGTCACCTGAGTCACCGCATACGGTATGCCGTCTTGCATAGTGATACCGCTTGGTGTCGCCGTAATAGTAGCAGTATTGCCATCAGAATATTGCTCGACCATAGTAGTGCTACCGCTGTTAGATGAACCAATAGCGACCTCAGGGGCAGCATTGACCGATGAGGCGGCTAACACGATACCTGCTATCAGTGCAGAAATAGCTGCATTTTTTGCCATAGTCGTTTTAGC